>DASUPH010000427.1:0-3931 GCA_036276275.1 Candidatus Limnocylindrales bacterium | reverse complement strand
GTCGGACAGGTCCGCGAAGCTCGCGCACCGCCGGACCGCGGCCGAGAGGTCCTCGAGACGCCACTCGTCGACGGCGGTCATCGCGACGAGCTGCTGCGCTAAGACGTCGAGGGGGTTGCGCGGATACCGCGTCGCCTCGATGTCGGCGGCGAGCATCCGCTCCGCGACGACCGCGGTCTCGAGCAGGTCGCCGCGGTACTTCGGGAAGATCACGCCCTTGCTCGGCGCCCCGACCTGGTGGCCGGCCCGACCGACGCGTTGCAGGCCGCGGGCGACGCTGGTGGGACTCTCGACCTGGATGACGAGATCCACCGCGCCCATGTCGATGCCGAGCTCCAGGGAGCTGGTCGCGACAATCGCGGGGCTACGGCCGGCCTTCAGGTCCTCCTCGATCGCGAGGCGTTGCTCGCGGGCGACGCTGCCGTGGTGGGCCCGGACGAGCTCCTCGCCGGCCAGCTCGTTCAGGCGCTGGGCGAGCCGCTCCGAGAGGCGCCGGCTGTTGGTGAAGACGATCGTGCTGCGGTGCGCCCGGATGAGCTCGAGGATCCGGGGATGGATGGCCGGCCAGATGCTGACACGCGCCTCGGGGTTCGTGGCCGGCCCGCCCGGTTGCTCGTCGAGCGGCAGGAACTCGCCCGGCTGGGTCATGTCCTCGATCGGGACGACGACCTGGAGATCGAGCGGCTTTCGCGTGCCCGCGTCGACGATCGTCACGTTCCGGCCAGGTCCGGCCCCGCCGAGGAAGCGGGCGATCAGCTCGAGCGGTCGCTGGGTGGCCGACAGGCCGATCCGCTGGGGCGGCCGGCTCCCCTCCCGCTGGGCGACCAGCCGCTCCAGTCGCTCGAGGCTGAGGGCGAGATGGGCGCCCCGCTTCGAGCCCGCGATCGCGTGGACCTCGTCCACGATCACGTGCTCGACGCCGCGCAGGATCTCGCGGGCCTGGCTCGTGAGCAGGAGATACAGCGACTCCGGCGTCGTGATCAGGATGTCCGGCGGGCGACGGGCGAGGTTGCGGCGGTCCTCGGCCGGCGTGTCACCGGTCCGGCTGGCGACCGTGATGTCAGGCGTGGGTTCGCCAAGGCGGGCGGCGGCGAGGGCGATCCCGGCGAGAGGCGCCCGGAGATTGCGTTCGACGTCGTAGGTCAGCGCCTTGAGCGGGCTGATGTAGAGGACCCGAACGCTGCCTGGAGCGGCCTTCGTCGGTGCCTGTCGGGGCGGCGACGCCGCGAGTCGATCCAGCGTCCAGAGGAACGCGGCAAGTGTCTTGCCACTGCCCGTCGGAGCGTGGATCAGCGTGTGGTGGCCCTCGCTGATCGCCGCCCAGCCCTCGGACTGGGCCTGGGTGGGCGCCTCGAACGAGCTCTCGAACCAGGCTCGCACGGCGGGCCCGAATGGAGCGAGCGGATCGACGATCGTTGCGGTGGCCACGGGATTCGGCAGTATAGGACGCCTGCTCCAATTCGACCACCCGTTCGATATGAAACAGGGGCTTGCGGACGTCGTTTGTCGTGCGAAACTATCGAACGGAAACGGCGCCGCCGAGTCTGTCCCCGGCTCGTGTTCGGTGCCTTCATGGAGAGGGAAGGGATGTCGTCCTACCGTCGGTACGTGACCGCGCTCGGAATCCTTGCGGCGGTCGTCTTGCTCTGGATGGAAAACCCGTGGTTCCGTCCTGAGCAGATCAGCGAAACGTTGCGGACTGTCGCAACGATCGTGTTCTGGTTCCTCTTCCTCGCCGTTCTGATCCTGATGTTCCAGGATCGCAGGAACGCCGGCGCAAGCGAGGTCCAGGTCGAGGGACCGGCCTTCACCCGATATCTCTTCTCGAACACCCAGGCCGGCCTCTTCTGGCTGCCGATCCGGCTGTTCGTCGGGTTCGCCTGGCTCGAGGCAGGCTGGCACAAGGTGTCCGGTCCCGGCTGGCTCGACGGCGGCTCGGCGCTCGCGAAGTACTGGACGGGCGCGGTCGCAGTCCCGGAGGGCGGGCGGGCGCCGATCACCTTCGAGTGGTATCGCGACTTCATCAACGTTCTGCTCAACGGCCACCATGAGACGTGGTTCGCCCCGCTCGTGGCATTCGGTGAGCTGGCCGTCGGCATCGCGCTCGTGACGGGCACGCTAACCGGAGTCGCCGCCTTCTTCGGGGCGCTGATGAACATGTCGTTCCTCCTCGCCGGGTCCGGCTCGACCAACCCGGTGATGTTCACGATGGCCATCGGCCTGATTCTGGCCTGGAAGGTCGCCGGCTACTACGGCGTCGACCGCTACCTGCTGCCGATGATCGGGGTTCCGTGGCGAGCCAAGGTGGAGACCGGACGACCGTACGGGGCAGACCCCGCCACAGGCTGACGGTCCCGGGCGGCGCCGCCGGCGCCACGGGTCAGCCGCGAACGGCCTCGACGGCGGACGGATCCACGCGCCCGGTGGCGCCGTCCGCACGGCCGACGACGAAGCCTGCCGAGGTGAGGAGGCGCCCGGCGATCTCCGCCCGCTGATCCAACGGGAGCGGCTCGATCGGGTCGCGCTCGGCGGCCGTGACAGTCGCCGAGACGGTTGCGCCCGCGGGGATCGTTT
Organism: Candidatus Limnocylindrales bacterium; assembly: GCA_036276275.1. GTDB lineage: Bacteria > Chloroflexota > Limnocylindria > Limnocylindrales > CSP1-4 > CF-46. Next base: position 1,357 of record DASUPH010000427.1, on the reverse strand, counting down.
CGATGTGCTCGGCGAGGAGGCGACCGCCGATCCCCGCGGCCCGCCGACCCGGCGCGACACCCAACCCGAGCAGCTCGACTCGGCCGGGCTCGTCATCGGTCGACACGACCAGCCCGACGACCACGTCGCCGGCGATCGCGGCGCTGACCCGGGCACCATCGACCAGGGCAGCCGCGACGATCGCGTGGACATCGGCCGGGTTGGCCGGCGCGAGCACCCGGGGCGCCACGACGAGGCGGTCCCAGGTCGCGGGATCGACCGTGCCCGCGATCGTGGGCACGACATCCTGCGCCGAGGTCGCCGTCGGAGCCGACTTGGAGCCGCGGAGGGGATGCCACCAGCCCCGATCGATTGCTGCACGGACGAGTCGCGGGACGACGACCGTCCGGACGATCCCTGCGGTCGCCAGGGACTGGCGCTCCGCCGCCCGCTGGGACCCACTGACGCCGTCGCCGGCATTCGGCGGGTCAGCGAACCGATCCGGCAGCGACGGGACGCCGAACCGGGCGGCCTCGTCGGCCCAGCGATCGCGCCACTCCCCGGGGAGCCGATCCGGAGCGTCCCGATGGGCGCCCGCGAGCCACACCAGCGACCAGGATCGCGGCACGACGTTGTATACGCCGTAGCCGCCGCCGCCCGTCGACAGCCAGCGACCCGTCGCGAAGCGATGGGCGACCTCGTCGACCAGGCGGGCTGCAGAACCCATCGCGGTCGTCGTGTTCCGGAGATGCGCCAATGGATCCCAGGCGTGGCTGTCGGCGCCGTGCTGGGAGACGATCACGTCGGGCCCGAACGAGGCGGCAAGGTCAGGGACGAGGGAAGTCACGACGCGGAGCCACGCCTCCTCGCCGGTCTCGGGCTCGAGCGGAACGTTGACGACGGTCCCCGCGGCCTCCCCCACGCCGATCTCGTCGGCGAACCCGCTGCCCGGGAACAAGTAGCGACCGCTCTCGTGGAAGGAGACGGTCAGGACGCCGGGGTCGTCGGCGTGGATCGCCTCGACGCCGTCGCCATGATGGACATCGAGATCGACATAGAGGACCCGCAGCCCATCGCGTCGGGCGCGGGCGATCGCGAGGGCCGGGTCGTCGTAGATGCAGAAGCCGGAGGCGCGCGCCGGCATCGCGTGATGGAGCCCGCCGCCGGGATGGAAGGCGTGCTCGACCTCGCCCCGGAGGATGGCCTCGATCGCCCGAATGGAGCCGCCGCCGACGGCGGCCGCGGCCTCGTGCATGCCCGGAAACGCCGGGTTGTCCCCCGGGCCGATGCCCGATTCCGAGCCGAACCCGGCCGGCCCGGCCGCGGAGAGGCGCCGAACGGCTTCGAGGTAGGCGGCGGTGTGGCACAGCAGCAGTTC
>DASUPH010000426.1:0-2272 GCA_036276275.1 Candidatus Limnocylindrales bacterium | reverse complement strand
CCGACACCGTCGCCTGACCCCCGCGGGCGCGCGCATCAGCCCTTCGCGAAGACCGCGACGAATTCCAGGGTGCCCTGGTCGGCGATCGAGACGATGAAGCCGCCGATGTTCGGGGCCGTGATGTCGTAGTCCGCGAGCGGGAAGCCGATCGACCCGAGCACCTGGACCGTGCCGTCGGCGAGCTTTGCCTGAGCCGGGATCTCGACCGACTTGGTCACGCCGTGCAGGGTCAGGTCGCCGACGAGCGTGACGTCCGTGGCAGTTCCTGCGAGGGCTGCAGCCGGCACCTCGACCGGCTTGGTCAGGGTGAACGACGCCGTCGGGAACGTGTCGGTCTGGAGTCCCTCGCGGCGCAACCGGTTGTCACGCATGTTCTTGTCCGAGGTGATCGTCGTCGTGTTCACCTCGATCGTGCCGGCGGTGAGCGTGGTCGTCGAGCCCTCACTGGTCAGGGTGATCGAACCCGTCACGTCCTTGGTCCGGCCGATCGCGTCGCTCTCGGCGTCGAGGTTCGCCAGCCGTTCGCGCACCCGGTAACCAGCCTCCGTGCCGGTCGTGACGGTCCAGGTCCCGGACACGATGCCGTCGGACGTGGGCGCGGTCGCGGCCGCCGGGTCCGCGCTCGTTGCCGCGCTGGCGATGGGGCCGGCGCTCGCGGTACCCGAAGCCCCGGCCGCGGCCGATGCGGACGGGAACGCCAGCGGTGCCGCGCTGTCGCCGCTCAGGACCTGGTCGTAGGCGATATAGGCACCGACGCCGCCCGCGAAGAGCAGGATGACGAGCGCGACGAGGATCCGGGGTCGGGTCATGGGGTGTCTCCGAGGGGCGGGACCGTCCGATCCCGTCACGCGCAGGGTGCCATGACATCGTGAGAGCCGCCTGAGAGCGCCGCGAGGCGGTGGCCGCCGGTCATCCGGGATCGGCCACTCGGACCTCAGTACGGGACGATCGCCACCAACCGGTCGAAACCGTCGCTCGGGACGCGGCCGAGGATCTTCCCGGACCCGGCGTCGAGCTTGACGATCCTGCCGCCAGCCGACATCAGCGCATAGATGGTCGCGCCGTCGGGCGTCACCGCGATCGCATCGACGGCGGAGCCCTCGACGAAGCGCCCGGTGACGTTCAGGCCCCTCGAGTCGATCCGGACGATGCCACCGGCGCCCGCGGCATAGATCGAGTCACCGTCGGGCGCGGTCACGACCCGCCGGCCGACCGGACCGCTCGGCTGGTGCCCGAACTTGGCGAGCGTGATCCCGAGCGCGGCGGACGGATCGAACGTGACTGACCGGCGGACGACGAACTCGGTCGGATCGACGTCGACGGCGAGACCCAGCGTCGCGTTGATGGCCAGGATGTCGTGCTTGTCCGGTGCGGGCGTCAGGCCCCAGTCGAGGGCCGCCTTCGCGTCGCCGGCACCGGTCGCCGGCAGGTCGAGGCAGACCGCCCATGCGTCGGTGCTGTCGAGGGCGTGGATGAATGGATGCTCGGTGCCCCGGTACAGCGTGAACACCATGCCATCGGGGCGGCGGGTCTGGGCGACCGGCCAGCCGGCCATCGCCTCGTCCACGTTCGCCTTGTCGACGATGACATCGGGTCGCAGGAAGCCGGTCGCCGTCTCGACGACCCGGACCTGGTAGTGGCCGGCCGGCGGGCCGGGCAGGTGCTCGACGACGTAGAGCAGCGAGCCGTTCGGCGAAACCGCGTCGAACTCGAAGGTGCCGGGCAGCTCGATGACGCGCGCGTCCTGGTCGAGTGTCCGCGCCAGCACGGCGAACCGGCTTGAGCCGGTCTTGGCCGCCCCCGTGTCGGCCTCGACCAGCACGATCGTCGAGCCGTCCGCGGAAAGGCCGGTCGGGACCGGATCGAGGCCGACCGTCGGCAGGCGCCAGAATCCCGCGACCTCTCGCCCGTGTCCGTCGAAGCCGCGTTCCGCCCGGAGGTCCTCCACCGTGGTGGCGGACTGGCCCAGGGTGGCGGTGATGAGGTGGGCCCATCCGTCGTCCGGAGCGCCGATCGGCAGCGACAGCATCTCCTCCTCGGTGCTCGCGAGGATCACGTGCAGGCGATCGTCGCCGGGACGCCCGACCACGAGCCACGCGTCGGATTCACCGACCAGCTCCGGCACGGGCGAGCTGGCGGTTGGTGCCAGCGATCGAGCCTGCGCGGGCGTCGATGCGGGTGCGCTCGATGCCGCGCCGCTGCACGCCGCGATCATCGATACGAGGGTCAGGCCGAGAAGAGGGCGGCCCAGGCGGGTGGTCGTCGGCATCTC
>DASUPH010000425.1:0-12292 GCA_036276275.1 Candidatus Limnocylindrales bacterium | reverse complement strand
GATCGACCGCGGCCACGCCGTGCGCTGGGCCACCGCGCCCGACGCGTGCCGGCGGCTGGAGGCAAGCGGGATCGACACGATCGAGGTCGGGCCGACGTTCGACGACCTTCGGGTGACGTATTTCCGGCGCTACCCGGAGGTCTTGTCGCTCGCGCCGGCGGACCTGCCGGAGTTCACGTTCCCGAGGCTGTTCGGCGAAGTTGCGGTCGAGATGATGCTCGACGGCGTCCTGGCCGCGGCGCGCGCCTGGCGGCCGGATCTGGTCGTCGCCGACTCGGCCGCATTCGCGGGATTGATTGCGGCTGCCGCCATCGGCGTCCCCAGCGTCGCCCACAGCTTCGGCGCGCTGACGCCGCGGCACCGCGTGGAAGCGGCCGCCGGACGCCAGGATAAGTTCTGGCGGTCGGCGGGCGTCGAACCGAGGCCGTTCGGCGGCACCTACGACGGCCTCTACCTCGACATCTATCCGCCGAGCCTCCAGACGGCCGCAATGGACCATGTCCCCCATCGCCAACCGCTGCGGCCGGTCGCGTTCGACGAGGTCGCAGGCGACACCACGACCGTCTGGCCGGCCGATGGCGACGACCGGCCCCTCGTCTACCTGACCCTCGGGACCGTGTTCCGCGGCGCGGGTCTGCTGCCCGTCGCCTGCGGCGCGATCGCGTCGCTCGATGTCCGGCTGCTCGTGACCGTCGGGCCGGCGGGCGACCCGGCCCAGCTCGGGTCCCAGCCGGCGAACGTCCGGGTCGAGCGCTACGTGCCCCAGACGCGCGTCTTCGACGAGTGCGTCGTCGTGGCGTCACACGCCGGCTCCGGCACGTTCCTCGCGGCCCTCGCCCGCGGCATCCCCCAGCTCTGCATGCCGCAGGCTGCCGACCAGTTCCTCAACGCCGCCGGCTGCGCCGCGTCCGGCGTCGGGCTGACGCTCCTGCCGGAGGAGGCAGTCGGCGAGGCGATCGCGACGGCGGTGGACCGCCTCCTTCGCGAGGACGCGTTCCGCGCCCGCGCCGCCGAGGTCGCCGCGGAGATCCGGGCGATGCCCGGGCCATCCGACGTCGCGGCGATCCTCGAAGCCTCGATGTCCCCGCCAACCGACGCGTGATCGACGTCCGGGACTTCGGCACATCATCCGAATCTCAAGAAACTGTTGCGTCCTGACACCAGTGCCCGTACCATTCGCCGCCCGTCGAAGTCGCGGCAACCGGGACAGTCGCGGCTGACGGAGCCACGAGGTCTCGCCATGGCCGCCCAGCCCTCTCCGTTCGCGTCCGTCCTCGCCTCGGGCTCGGAGAGCCCGCCGGTCGATGACCGGGCGGCATTCCTCGAGGCCCTTCGCGACACGATGCAGGCGACCCTGACCGCGCAACGACCGAGGGTCGACGACGACATCGAGCGTCGGCGCGCGGCCCTTGTTGCCGCTGTCCACTCCCGACGCGAGCCGGTGGCAAGCCGCATTCGAAAGCTCGCCGACGAGGAACGCGAGGCGATCGCCGGGTGGGCTGCGGCCGAGCAATTGCGGATCGAGCACGAGCGCCTGCGACGCACCCGCGAGCTGGGGCACGACCTCGAAGCCAGCCTCGCCATCCACGATTCCAGGATCGACGAGGAGATCCAGCGCGCCGAAGCGGCGATCGCAGACCATCGAGCGGAGGTCGACGCCTTCTTCGTCGCGCTCGCCCGCGAAACGGATCCAGTGGCGATCGCCCGCCTGGCCGGCGAGCGCCCGCGCTTCCCGAACATCGAGACAAACGTGCACGCCATCCTCAGCGCGCCGCCACGCATTCCCGAGCCCACGGCACCCGCCGTCGACGAACAGGTCGCCGTCCCGTCGGTGGACGTGCCCGGGCCGGAGCCCGTCGTCCCGGAGCCCGTCGTCCCGGAGGCCGCCGAGGCTCAGGAGCCGGAGCCCGCCGTCGTCGAGGTCGCCGCCGGCCCAGCCGAGGCGCCGCTCGTCCCCGTCATGGATCCGATCGCCGCGAAGCGCGCCGCGTGGTGGGCAGCCTGGAAGGAGCTGCACGAACCGCCGGAGCTCTCCGAAGTGCTGGCCTCGGTCGAGGAGGAGGCTCGGAGCCGCGAAGTGCTCGAGGCCGTGACCAGCGGCCAGGACCAGGCCGACTCGGGCATCCGCCTGGAGTCGATCCCCATCCTCCGACCCTTCGCCCGGCTGCGACGCGACCACGTCTCCGATGAGGGCGCGAGCCGGGAAGGTTAGCCCGGCGCCTGGCCGGAGCTGACGCGGGAGCGGCGCGCGCGACTTGACACATGGGGTTCCATAGAACCGAACCCCCAGTGCCCCCATCCGCGCCTGTCCACCCGATCCCGTGGAGGTCTCGCGATGCCCAGCCTGCTTCGACGTTCCCTCGTCCTCGCCACGCTCCTGGCGCTCCTGCTCGGAGTCGTGGGTGTCTCCGCACCGGCCGCGCTCGCTGCGAAGGACACCTCGACCCGGGTCGCGGGCATCAACGTCGACGCGACGACGATCCCGCAGCTTCAGGCGCTCATGAACCGACACCGGCTGTCGTCGGTCCAGCTCGTCCAGTTCTATCTCCACCGGATCACGACTCTGAACCCGAAGCTCCACGCCGTCATCACGGTCAACCCGAGCGCTCTCGCGCTGGCGCGCGCCGCGGACAAGGCTCGGCGCTTCGGCGACCACCGGCCATTGCTCGGGATCCCGGTCCTCGTCAAGGACAACGTCAATACCACCGGGATGCCGACCACCGCCGGCTCGTGGGCCCTGGCCGGCAGCCACCCGTCTGACGCCTTCATCGCCCAGCGGCTCAAGGCGGCCGGCGCAATCATCATCGGCAAGGCGAATCTGTCCGAGTGGGCGAACTTCCGCTCAAACCCCTCGTCGAGCGGCTGGAGCGGGATCGGCGGCCAGACGAACATGCCGTACGTCCTCGATCGGAACCCGTGCGGGTCCAGCTCCGGCACCGGGTCCGGCGTCGCCGCAGACCTCGCGACGGTCGGCATCGGGACCGAGACGGACGGCTCGATCGTCTGCCCCGCCGGCGCGAACGGGATCGTCGGGCTCAAGCCCACGATCGGCCTGTGGAGCCGGGCGGGCGTCATCCCGATCTCGGCCGACCAGGACACGGCCGGCCCGATGACCCGGAACGTGACGGACGCAGCCGTGGTCCTCGGTGCGGTGGCCGGCATCGACCCGAATGACCCGGCGACCGCCGCCCAGGCCGGCCACGCGTTCACCGACTACACGCAGTTCCTCGACGCCCACGCGCTCGAGGGCAAGCGGATCGGCATCTGGCGCGCCGGCACGTACAGCCCCGCCACCGAGGGCATCGCCCTACCGATCCTGGCCGACGTGATCGACGTCCTCGAGGCCCAGGGCGCGACCGTCGTCGATCCGACGGACATCGACCTGTCGGCCGCCATCGCCAACGAGTTCCCGGCCCTGCTGTGCGAGTTCAAGACCGACATCGCGACCTACCTCCAGACCTACACCGCGGCCGGCTACCCGAAGACGCTCGCGGACCTGATCGCCTTCAACACGGCCCATCCGGAGCTCGAAGGACCGTGGAACTCGGCTCTCTGGAAGGACGCCGAGGCCACCGGCGGCCGATCGGATCCGGCATGCCAGGCCGCCCGCGCGGCCACGACGGCCCCGACCCAGGCCGCGGTCGACGGAATCATGGCCGCGAACAACCTGGACGCGATCGTCGGCCTCACGAATGGCCCGGCGTGGGTGACAAGCGACGATCCCGAGCGGGGCGATCTCGAAGGGACCGACGACTTCGCCCTCTTCATGGGCAATTCGACGGCCTCGGCCGTCTCCGGCTACGGCACGATCACCGTTCCGGCGGCCTATGTCGGCCACCTGCCGATCGGCATCTCGTTCATCGGCGGTCGCTGGTCGGAGCCGGAGCTGATCGGATTCGCCTACGACTACGAGCAGGCGACCCACGTCCGAATCCCGCCGACGTTCCTCGCCCACGAGACCGCCTCGGCCGCGGCGGCAGGGTCCGCCGCGGGGCATGGCCACCAGAAGGCGGTCGCGCCGGGTCGCAAGGACCACCGGGTGATGATGCCGGCGCGCTAGGCGAGGTGGCTCGCGCGGCGGGGGCGCCGCTATGGGCCGGGCGTCGCGCCGGAGGTGATGACGCCGCAGCAACGATCGGCGTGCTCCTCGCGGTCGACGCGCGTCCCTTCGGGCGCCACGCCCTCGATGACGCCGCTCATGAGGGCTTGCCCGATACCGCAGACGAGCGGCGTGAAGAGCCGCGACAACGGATCGAATGGGCAATTTCGGACACGGATCTCCGTCGGCGAGGTCCGATAGGGGTCGAACCCGAGGCTCTGCAGGACGTCCTCGACGCAGCCGAGCAGTCGCTCGGGCGCGGGACGGCCTCGAACGCGACCGCGGGCACGCTTCCCCAGCGCCCGCCCGTACTCCCGGGCGGGCTCGATGCCGGTCGCGCTTCGCGGGGCCGAGCTGAGGGAGTCCGCGATCAACCGGGCCAGGAGCTCGTGGTCCCGCCGGGGAACGCTCACCGCGAACTGGTGCCGCGACCGGCGGTAGAGCTTCGACGTGCGACCCGCCCCCGGGCCGGTCCTGCCCGAGAGACGGCGGTATTCGGCCTTGAGCAGCCCGACCTTGACGAGCTTCTCCAGGTGGAAGGCCGCCAGAGCCCGGCTCACGTGCGCGGCCTCGGCCGCCTCGTCGCGGCTCACGGCCCGCGGTTGGCGCTCGATGTACTCGTACAGCCGTCGCCTCGTCGGGTCGCGCAGCGTGGCGATGACCTCGAGATCGGGCTCGAGCGGGGACGATTCCATCGCGCCATGGTAAGACCGGCGAGCCCCGGACCCGACGGGGCCCGTTGACACCGGTCGGTGCGAGTTCTAAGGTGAGCGGGCCGCTAGCGTTAGGCGTGACCCACGAGACGAGGTGCCCGAGCCATGGCTGATCAAAGTCTGTACGAACGGCTCGGAGGCGCCTTTGCGATCGCGGCCGTCATCGACCACTTCAGCGACGCCCTCGTGAAGAACCCGATCGTCGGCCAGGAATCGAAGAATCCGGCGCTCCGCGAGTGGCACACGAACAATCTCGGCAGGCTGCCCGGCCTGAAGTTCATGCGAACCCTGTGGGTCTGCAACGTGTCGGGCGGCCCCTTCGAGTACTCAGCGACGAAGCCGGGAAGCACGGCCCTCGGTCTGGAAGAGGCCCATCGCGCGCTCCGAATCTCGCCCGACGAGTTCGACGAGGTCGCGGCCGAGCTCGGGCGGACCCTGGACGCCGTCGGTGTGCCCGCGGCCGAGAAGGCCGAGGTTCTGGCTGCGTTCGCGGCCCACAAGGGCGAAGTGAACGAAGGGTTCCTCGCGACGGCCGGGGCCGGGCGCTAAGCCCGAGACGGCCCGGGTCAGCTCGCCGGAAGGGCGGCTTTCAGCGCGGCGACCGCGTCCTTGAGCTGCTTGCCCGCGTCGGTGTTGAGCTTCGCCGCGAACCCGTCGACCTTCGTGCTGAAGGCGTCCACGGCGGTCCGCGCGACGGTCATGTCGCCCGACTGAAGACTGGTCCGGAGACCCGCGGTCAGCTGGGTTAGGCTGGCGGCCTCGTCGGCCGTCAGGCCCGTGGCGGTCGCGTTGGCGGTGATCGCCGCATCGACCTGGTCGAGGGCGGCCAGAGCCGCCTGGGCCGCGACGCTGGCGGCGGGAGAGACGTTGATGCTGGGCACGGCGACGGACGGGAGCGGGACGCTCGAGGCGCCCGGCGTGCAGGCGGCCAGGGCGATCGCGAGGGCCGCGACGGCGGCTGCGGCCGCGATCCGCGATCGGTGGTGGTCGGTCCGGCCCTCGCGCCGGGTGTCGACTCGGTTGATGGTCGCGATGCGAGGAGCGACCGCGTTGCGCGTCTTCATGGGCGCACCGTAGGGCTCCGGATCGGGCGCCAACCCACCGGGCGCCGGCGGAAGCGTTGAATCTGGCTCACAACTCTCGCGCCGGGTCGCGGGTCGCTGGCTCGTACTAGCGGTGCGTCGCCGCATCCAGTACTTTCGTCCCCTACTTGATCTGGGCGAGCTCCAGGGTCATCGTCGGAGGGCGAAGCCCCAGCCAGCATCCGATCCCGAGTCGGTGACAGGGGCTGGGGTTTCGCTCCAGTGATCATTGGCGACCGGGCGACCGCACGGCCCGGATGAACAGACAAGGGGGCGCTGTTGAGACGGCTCGGTCCGGGGACACACGGTGTCGTCGCGCTTGCCATCGCCGTCGTGCTCGTCGGTGGCGGCCTCGCCCGGAACGTGGCGGCGATCGGCCCCGACCGGTCGGACGTCGTTCTCGTCCTCGACTTCTCGGGCTCGATCCTCGAGGACAAGGCCAATCGGAACCGATTCGGCGCCGCCCTCGAACGCATCGCGGCGCGCGTCGACGCGATCTCGGCGGACCTCGTCGCCGGTGACGCCACCGTCACGATCGTCCAGTTCGCCACGAGAGCGGCCGATTACCCGAATTGCGCCGACCTGAAGCTGCTCGGCAACCCGGAGGCCGTCGGACGCTTCGCGGACTGCCTGCGATCCGTCGCCGCGGCGTACCGCAAGGGCGTCCGGACCACCCTCACGAACAAGATCGGCATCGACACGAACTACGTCGCGGCCATGCAGCGAGCCGCCGCCCATCTCCCGCCCGGCGCCGTCCGGCCGGCGATGATCCTGTTCACCGACGGCAAGCACGACGTCAAGGGCGTCCCGCTCAGCCAGGTGCAGGTCACCCGCGATCAGCTGTTCGGCGCCAGGACGCCGTTCGCGCTGCTACCGGTCGGCATGGGTCTCGACCCGGCGCGGCGGGATGCGCTCGCGAGCGGACTGGCGAGCCTGCAGATCACCCGCGCGATGCCCGCCTGCGTGAGCGGGGCCGCATTCGTCTGGCCGCAGGTCGTGTTCGAGACGGCCGACCAGGCGGGCAATGCCGTCGCCGTCGCGCTCCAGGACGCGACCTGCACGTTCACGGTCGCCCCAACGCCGACGCCGCCCCCGGCGCCGACACCCGCCGCCATCAAGGCACTCAGACTCGCGCCCGGCGACGGCCGGATCGACATCGCCTGGGCGCCATCCCCGGCCAAACCCGCGCCCGTCATCGACTACACGGTCCGCTGCCGAGCGGGCGACGGAGAGTGGATCGCTTCGAAAGAGGGCGTGTCGCTCGAACCGAAGACGACGATCGACGGACTGACCAACGGGCTGGCCTACCGGTGCGAGGTGGCGGCGGTCAGCAAGTCCGGGACGGGCCCGTGGACGGCGGCAAGCACGTCGGTGACGCCGGTGGGCCGCCCGGCGGCGCCCGTGAAGCCGTCGGTCGACGCGCTGGACGGCGCGGTGGGGATCAGCATCGTGCCCGTCGAAGGGGCGGCCGTGACCGGCTACCACTACGAGTGCTCGAGCGACGAGGGCGCGACGTGGCCGGGCGCGATCGACGTCGGGCCGGCCAGCACGACGGCCCACGTCGTCGGCCTCACGAACGGCGTCGGTTACGTCTGCCGGGTGTTCGCCACGAACGCGATCGGCGTGAGCGATGCGTCCCCCTTGTCGGATGCCGTCCGGCCGTGCGGCTCCATCCTCGAGTGCAACACCCTGCTCCTGCCGATCCTGGCCGGCGTCGGGTTGGTGATGCTCATCGGGATCCTGGCGGCGGTCTTCGTGGGGTACCGCGGTCGAGGCGGCTACGTGATCGCGGTCGTGGACACCGTCCACACGGCCAACGTCGGCCGCGGGTCGAGGCTGGGGATCGCGTTCGTTCGCGACCCCGAAACGCGAAAGATGACCGGGATCGTCGCCGACAAGGGGCGGGGCGCGGATGTTCGCATCCGCCATCTGAGCGGCAGGCGCTTCGAAGTGCGCGACCGGTCGGGCAAGCGTGTCGTGGCGGACGGCGATCCGGTCGTCGTCAGCGATGGGCTGGGGGCCCGCCACCGGCTCGTCCTGCAGGCGTTCGACACGATCGCGGCGTCGCCGGTGGCGAGCCGCCGCTGACGTCACGCGTGGTTCTGTCGACCCATTCGGCTGTCGGGCTACTCCACGAGTGACCCGATCGGGTGGTGGTCGAAGCTTCATCGGGCGGGTACCTTCGGAAGCGTGGACCAGTCCGCGCGTCGATTCGGCGTGCCCGACGGCCTCGTCGCCGGTGGGTTGTTCGGCGGTGCCCTCGTCCTGGCCGCGCTTGCTGTCGTCGGCTCGGGCCAGATCGCGCCTCTCGCGATCGTCGTCGCGCTCGGCGCCGTCGTCGGCTCCGGCGTCGTCCTCATGCGGCGCTTGGGCAGCGCGGCCGCGACCCTCGCCCGCACGACCCACCAGGTCGAGGAGGCCAGCTCGCGCCTGCAGGTGCTCGTCGAGCACGTGCCGGCCGCGGTCTACATCGACATGGCCGATCCCGGCGTCACCGACGGTGGTCGCCTCGCCTACATGAGTCCCCAGGTCACCGGCATCCTCGGCTATCGACCCGACGAGCTCGTCGACGATCCCGAGCTCTGGCCGAGCCGGCTCCACCCCGACGACCGGGCGGCCGCTCTCGCGGCGTACGCGGAGCACTGGCAGACCGGCGAACCCCTCCGGGCCGAGTACCGGATGCTCGCCCGGAACGGCGCCGAGGTCTGGGTCCGCGACGAGGCCTACGCGATCGCCGACGACACCCAGAGCGGGCGGCGGGTCTCGCAGGGCCTGCTCGTCGATGTGACCGACCGGAAGCGGTTGGAGTCGAAGCTCATGCACGACGCCCTGCACGACCCGCTGACGGGGCTCGCCAACCGGGTGCTGTTCCGGGATCATCTCGAGCGGGCGCTGATGCGGCTGGGTCGGACTCCCGGAACGGTCGCCGTGCTCTTCGTCGACCTCGACGACTTCAAGCGGGTCAACGACTCGTACGGACACGCGGCGGGCGACACGATCCTCGCCCAGGTCGCCGAGCGGCTGGCCGGTGCCGTCCGGGCGGACGACGTCGTCGGGCGGCAGAGCGGCGACGAGTTCGCCGTGCTCCTCAGCCAGATCCGCAACGTCGACGAGGCGATCGCCTCGGCCGACCGGATCCTGGGCGAGCTACGCCGGCCCATCCAGCTCGGCGCACATTCGATCGCGGTCGGCGGCTCGATCGGGATCGCCCTGACATCCGAGCGTGGCGCGGTCGCCGAGGACCTGCTCACCCAGGCCGACGCGGCGATGTACGCCGCGAAGGCCGACGGCAAGGGCCGCCACGAGGTCTACGACCCGCGGATGCCGGTCCGGAACTGGACCGAGCTCGAGGCGGCGGGCTGAGACTGGGTCGACCGGGGCCGCGGTCACACGCGTCTCCTGGTTCTGTTCGCAACGTCGTGTTCTGAGAGACGTCGGCGTGACGCTGGGGAGGCACACTCCTTGCCTGCTCGTGCCGCGCACCCAGCGCCGCGCCGGCAGACGTGGGGGCACTGACATGCCAGATTCCGAAAGCTTCCGCACCCCCGCAGCCGTCGAGCTGAGCCTACTGAATGTTTCGACGGAGTTCGGCGACGACCTCGAGGGCGTGTCCCTCGGAGCAGGCACGACGATCTACGACCTCAATGGCGAGGAGCTCTTCGAGCGTGTCCCGATCGAAGGCCGCGCAGGTGTGCCGGCCTTCGCCGACATCGCCCGAAACCCGGCGATGGGCGCGATCCTCATGGGCGTCTCCCGAGGAATTCGCTGGGACGAAGCCGCCCTGCTCCAGCAAGCGCGCGAAGCCGCCGGCGTCCGGAAGGCGCAGCGCGAGGCCGATTCCGTTCGATTCGTCGCGTACAGCTTTCCGAAGGTGGCGGTCCAGTTCCTCGCCGACGGCAAGGAAATCGCGCTGCTCGAGCTGTGGACCTGGCAGCCGGTCCCTCGACGACGGCGATCGAAGGAGGACGGGCCTTCGAACTTCGAGCGGTGGTCCTTCCTTGACGAGAACCCGGTCGACGATCTCGCGAAGCGGCGCGCACGCTTCCGCGCGCGGGTTCGTGAGCTGGAGCCAATCGGCGATCGGCTCACAGACGTCGTCATGACGATCGATCGCGCGAGGCTGCTCGATCGGCTCGGGATCAGCCTGAACGACCTCCTGTTCGATACGCGCGAGCTCCATTTCACGACGCGCAACGGAGACCATCATCCGTGCCTGGAGCTTCGCGGCCAGGAGACCAACGTCTGGTGTGTCGGCGCCAGCGTCCAGATGGTGCTTGACTTCTATCGCTATCAATACGGCCAGGTTCGGCTGGCGCAGGAGCTGGGTCTGGGCACCGTGTCGAACCCCAATGGTCTGCCCCACAGTCGGGACAACGATGTCGTCACGACGCTCGAGAAGCTGAGCAACCAATCGCTCGATGCAACACTCACGCAAAATCCGACTTGGAACCTCTTCCGGGACGAGATCCGGGCGAATCGACCGGTCATCAGCTTCGTGCCGGGCCACTCCCGCGTGGTCGCGGGCTACACTCGATCGACCTTCATGACATTGATCAACCTGACGCCGTTTCGGGGTCTCCTCGTCTACGACCCCTGGCCGCCGAACGCCGGGGTCATCACCCGCTGGGAGAATTGGGCCACGCACTCGTACACCCAGGGCTTCACCTCCCACGTCACCCTTGTCTGAGGACGAAACCGATCTCGGCCCAGAAGTCGCCGCCGCCCGCGCGCGCGACGCGGCCGCAGACGCCATCGCCCGCGGATGGGCCCGCATACCGGGTGCCGATGCCTCGGACCTCGTCCCCGTGCGCATCCACGTGCCGACAGGCGAGTCCGCCGGCTGGTTCGTCGGAGTCGTCGACGGTGCACGCCTGATGGGCTTCATCCAGCTGGGTCCGGACCTCGGGTTCGAGCGTGCCTCGACGTTCGGCGGGACCGGCCAGGCGGCAAATGACTGGCTGGATCCCGGCCGCGTCAGCGAGGTCGCCGCGCCACTCGCCCGCCCGGGCGAGCGGCTCGGAGAGCCGTACCTGAGCTACGACCGTTCGCCCGAACGGATCGGATGGATCGTGCCCGTGATCGGCTCTGAGTCCGGAGGGCGGCAGCTGATGGTTACCGGATCGTCTGTGTTCGAGTTGCATCACTCGACAACGGAAGATGACCCAGAACCGAAGGGTCCAGGGCGCGTCTGATCGAGTAGCACAGGCGCAGCAGAGGGAGGTCTGGAAGCGTGGCCCTCAAGACGCCCAGTCGCGTTGCCGGCAACGCGACCGTCAGTCGTCCCTGCGGCGAGAGCGGCCGCCACGTCGGGGTCGTCTTCGTCCACGGAATCGGCTCCCAGCCGAAGGGACAGACTCTTCGCGAGTGGGGATCGCACGTCGTCGATCTGATCGCCGACCTTCGAGAATCCGCAGGGATGCCCCGGGATCCGGTCATCCTGATCGTCAACGACGATGACGACGATCTCGCGCTGGTCGAGCTCGAGCTCCCTCAGAACACAAACGGACAGGGACACGACCACTGGGTCCTGACCGAGGCATCGTGGGCATCCGCGGTCGCTTCGCCATCATTCGGGACGATGGCGGAATGGCTCGGCCCTCGAGGCGCCCTTCGACAGGTCGTCACGAGGCTCGGTCCGGAGCTCGGCCGCCAGGCGGCGCGCATCGAAGACAAGGCGCTGGCCCAGCACACGGCATCCGACAAGGACACAACGCGAACCGCTGGGGCCAAGCGCGCGATGGAAGCCAGTCGAACCGGCGAACGCGAGTTCCGATTCGGCGTCACCAAGTGGGCCTTCGTTGCCCTCGGGACCGTTGCCCAGGCCTGGTCCAGTCTTCTTCTCGTCCTCTACGGCTTCCTCCGCACGATTGAACGGATCCTCCCCATCGGTCCGCTGAAGGGCAAGGCGCTGACCAGGCCGATCGACAGCCTGATGCTCGACTGGTTCGGCGATGTCTACGTGCTGCTGATGGATCCTGTCCAGCAGGCGCGGGTCCGGGATCGACTGATGCAGCGCATCAAGGAGCTGCGAACGATCTTCCAGCCGGACGACCTCGCGGTTGTCGCCCATTCGGGCGGCGCTCTCGTCAGCTACATGACCTTGAGCCGCTCCATCACCAGGGGCGAGAATGTCACGAGGCTCATCACGCTCGGCGAAGGCATCAATCTGGCCATCGACCTTGCGGCCGCTGACCTGGGCAGGAAGGAAGCCCGGAAACGTTATGGGCTGAATGCTTCGCTGGTGGACAACCACCCGAACCTTGTCTGGTCGGACTTCTTTGCGACGCACGATCCGGCTCCGAGCGGAAGTCTGGATATGAGGGACGACGTCGCGAAGGAGCTGGATTCGCGCCGGATCGTCAATCGACTCTCGATCGCATCGGATCACGGCACGTACT
>DASUPH010000424.1:0-10318 GCA_036276275.1 Candidatus Limnocylindrales bacterium | reverse complement strand
CTACGTCCATGAGCAACAGGCCGACGCCCACGACGTCCTCCTGTGCGTCGGGACCGGCAACAACCTCGACACGCCGACCCGGATGCGCTTCGAGACGCGCGATTTCTGGCTGAAGTCGGCGGCCCAGATGGCGGCCCTCTTTCCCGACCAGCCCGAGGCGATCCTGAACAGCCGGCGGATCGCCGAGATGACCGATCTCGACCTGCCGCTCGGCCAGCTCCGGATCCCGCAGTTCCCCGTGCCGGAGGGCGAGACCGCGGAGACGTGGCTGCGCAAGGAGTGCGAGCGCGGTCTCGCCGCTCGCTACGGAACGGTGACCCCGGAGCTCCAGCATCGGCTCGACTACGAGCTCGGCGTGATCCTGTCGATGGGCTACGCGGGCTACTTCCTGATCGTCGCCGACTTCGTCCGGTTCGCCCGCGAGCAGCGGATCCAGACGACCTGCCGCGGTTCCGCGCCGGGCTCGATCGTGACCTACACCCTGTACATCACGCCCGTCGACCCGATCGCCTACGAGCTGCCGTTCGAGCGCTTCCTCAACCCCGACCGGGTGACGATGCCGGACATCGACGTCGACTTCGAGGACGAGCGGCGCGACGAGGTCATCAACTACGTCTCCCGCAAGTACGGCAGCGACCACGTGGCCCAGATCATCACCTTCGGCACGATGCTCGCCCGGGCGGCGATCCGGGACGTGGGGCGGGTCCTCGGCCACAGCTACGGCGAGGTCGACCGGATCGCCAAGGCGATCCCCAACCAGCTCGGGATCAAGCTCGACGAGGCGCTCGAGACCGCGCCGGAGCTGAAGGGCATGGTCGACAGCGATCCGGCGATCAAGCGGATCATCGACTTCGCCCGGCAGCTCGAGGGGGTCGCCCGGAACGCCTCGACCCACGCCGCCGGCGTCGTGATCAGTCGCGAGCCGCTGACCGAGCTCATGCCGCTCCAGAAGGCGACGAACTCGGACGCGCTGATGACCCAGTACGAGATGCACGGGATCGAGGCGCTCGGCCTGCTGAAGTTCGACTTCCTCGGGCTGTCCAACCTGACGATCCTCCGCCAGGCGGTCGACCTCGTCCGCCAGGAACGGGGTATCGAGATCGATCTCGATGCGATCCCGCTCGACGACAAGACGACGTTCGACCTGCTCGCCTCGGGCGAGACGACCGGCATCTTCCAGCTGGAGTCGGCCGGGATGCGGCGCTACATCCGCGACCTCCAGCCGAGCTCGGTCTACGACCTCGCGGCAATGGTCGCCCTGTACCGACCGGGGCCGATGGAGAACATCCCGGCCTATATCCGGCGCAAGCACGGCCAGGAGAAGGTCACCTACCTCCACCCGCTCCTCGAGCCCTACCTGGAGAAGACCTACGGGATCTTCGTGTACCAGGAGGACATCATGTCCGCGGCGATCGCTCTCGGCGGGTTCACCGGCCCCGAGGCCGACACCCTCGGCTACGCGATCCGCAAGAAGAAGTCATCCGTCCTGCGGGCGCAGCGCGAGAAGTTCGTCGCCCAGGCAGCCGAACGCGGCGTCGACGCCCGCGTCATCGACCAGGTCTTCGCGGCCTTCCAGCCCTTCGAGCGGTACGGCTTCAACAAGGCCCACGCGACCTGCTACGGGCTGATCGCCTACCAGACTGCCTACCTGAAGGCCAACTTCACGGTCGAGTACATGACGGCGGTCCTGACCGCGTTCCGCTCGAACGAGGAGAAGGTCGCCGCCGCGATCGCCGAGTGCCGCCGGATGGGGATCGAGATCAAGCTTCCCGACGTCCACCACAGCGACGTCGAGTTCACGGTCGAGGGCCCGGCGATCCGGTTCGGGCTGCTGGCCGTGAAGAACGTCGGTCAGAGCGCGATCGAATCGATCGTCGCCGCCCGGAAGGAGGGTGGCCCGTTCCGCTCCCTCACGGATCTCTGCTCGCGGATCGATCTCCGCCTCGTCAATCGCAAGGTCCTCGAGGCGCTTGCCAAGGTCGGGGCGATCAACGCCCTCGGCCACCCGGCCCAGGTCCTCCTCGGGCTCGACGACGCGATCGCGTCCGGCCAGGCGGCCCAACGCGACCGGATCAGCGGCCAGACGTCCCTCTTCGACATGGGCGCCGACGACGCCACCGCGATGGAGCGGCCGCTGCCCCAGACGACCGAGGTGCCGGTCCCCGAGCGGCTCCGCTGGGAGAAGGAGCTCCTGGGGCTCTACCTGTCGGCGCATCCGATGGGCGAGGTCGCGGAGCAGGTCGGGCAGTTCGTGACGGCGTACAGCAGCGACCTCAAGGACGAGTCGCTCGACGGCCAGCGGGTCGTGATCGGCGGGATCGTGACCGGCTTCCGGCGAGTCGTCACGAAGACGGGCTCCACCATGGGGGTGGCGACGCTGGAGGACCTCCAGGGCACGATCGAGGTCGTCGTGTTCCCGCGGCTGTACGAGACGACCGCGGCGACCTGGTCGGAGGGCACGATCCTCCTGGTCGCGGGCCGGATCGACCACCGCGGCGAGGAGGTCTCGCTGCTCGCGGATCTCGTCACCGACTGGGACGGCGCGATCGTCCGCGGGCCGGAGGCCTTCGCCCGCGAGGTCGCGGCCGGCGAGCGCGGCCGGGGACCGCGACGCGGCGGCGGCCCGAACGGGGGTTTCGGCGGCCGCCCCGGCGTCCCCGTCGGGCCGGGGCCGATGGTCGACGAGCTTGCGCCCGTGGGCGCGGGCGTAGTGAGTGTCGGCGTGGCGAGTGTCGTCACCGCGGGCGGCGGCGTCGCGATCGCCGGGACGAACGGGCACACGCTGCCGGCTGAGGCAGCACCGGCACAGCAGTCACCCGACGAGATCCGGCCCGGCGTGCCGCGCGTTTCACCGCTGCGTGCCGAGGCCCAGGGGAGCGGGCGATTGCCGGCGATCGCCCCCGCCGAGCCGATCCCGACCTATCGCGAGCCGCCGGGCTTCGCCGATGGCGGTGATCGCGGCCTCGCCGAACGGGACGAGGAACCGGCACTCCCCGACGAGGCGCGCGCCCGGGCGGCCACCGAATCGGCGGCACCCACGTCGCAGGTCGAGAGCCAGCCCGGCCAGGTCCTGCACGTCCGCTTCGGTGGCGCGGCCCCCGATCGTCTCGTCCTCGCAATGGAGGCGTTCCACACGCTTCTGCGCGAGCGACCCGGCGCCACCCGCGTGATCCTCCACGTCCCGGCGCCGACCGGGGGCACGGCCCTGCCGATGGAGCTCAGCCGGCGCGTCGCCTACGACGCGGAGCTGCTCTCCGAGGTGCGCCGCCGTCTCGGCGAGGGGCTGGTCGACCTCAGCCTCGCCTGAGAGCTCTCCGCGCCGGTACGCTGTGCCGGTGAACGAGCTCGTCGGCGCCGTGCTGACCCGGCCATCGATCGACACGGATCGGGCGGCCGCGATCCTGCGCGAGCAGTGGGGCATCGGCGGGGACCTCCGCTCGCTGCCGAGCGAGCGCGACCAGAACTTCGCGGTCAGCGTCGACGGCCGCGACCGGTTCGTCCTGAAGCTGTCGAACGCGACCGAGGATGTGGCGTTCCTCGACCTCCAGCACCGGGCGATGGCCCGGCTCGTGGTCGCCGGCGTGCCGTGCCAGGTGCCCGTGATCACGATCGACGGGCGAGAGATGTTCGACGTCGGCCCGGACGGGTCGCCGACGCTCGCCCGCCTCCTGACATGGCTGCCCGGCCGGCCGTTGGCGACGATCCCGCCGGGCCAGCGCTCGGATGAGCTACTCGCCGACCTCGGTCGGGTGATGGGCCGGACGGCGACGGCCCTCGGCACGTTCGACCATCCGGCGGCCCACCGCGAGTTCCAGTGGGAGGCGGAGCACGGCCTGGCGGTGATCGCCACTCATCGCCCGGCGGTCGCCAACCCAAGTCGAGCCGTCCTGCTCGCGCGCTGGGTCGGGCGCCTCGCGTCGCTTCAGGGCGTGCTGCCCGCTCTCCGTCACGGCGTCATCCACAACGACGCGAACGATCACAACGTCCTCGTCGACGATGGCGCCGAGCAGATCGCCGGCCTCCTCGACTTCGGCGACGCCGTCCATTCGGTGGTCGCCAACGAGCTCGCAGTGGCTGCGGCCTACGCTGCCCTCGCAACGGACGACCCGCTCGCCATCATCGCGGCGATCCGGGAAGGCTTCGAGGAGACCTGCCCCTTGCGTTCCGACGAGCGGGCCGTCCTCGTCGAGCTGGTTGCCCTTCGCCTCGCGACGAGCGTCGCCCTGTCGGCCCATCAGTCGCGGCTCGACCCGGACGACGCCTACCTCACGGTGTCGGAAGCACCGGCCTGGGCCCTGCTCGAGGACCTGATCGCAATCGATCCGGCGAAAGCCGCCGCCCGCGTCGCGGAGGACGGCCGATGACCGCCACCGATCCGGCCGGCGCGATGGCCGCCGACGAGATCCTCGAAGCCCGTCGTCGCCGTCTCGGGCCCTCGCTCTCGCTCAGCTACCGATCACCGCTCCACATCGTCCGCGGCGAAGGCGCTTATCTCTTTGATGCCGACGGCCGCGAGTACCTCGACTGCGTGAACAACGTCGCCCATGTCGGCCACGCGCACCCCCGCGTCGTCGAGGCGGCCGTCGCCCAGATGCGCGTCCTGAACACGAACACGCGTTACCTCCACGAGAACGTCGTCCGGTACGCGGACCGGCTGACGGCGTTGCTGCCCGACCATCTCGAGGTCTGCTTCTTCGTCAACTCGGGCTCCGAGGCGAACGAGCTGGCGCTTCGCCTGGCGCGCTCGGCGACGGGACGGCCGGACGTCGCGGCGGTCGACGTCGGGTATCACGGCAACACCCAGCGGCTCGTCGAGGTCAGCGCCTACAAGTTCGACGGGCCCGGTGGTACGGGCCCGTCGGCCGACGTCCAGATCGTGCCGCTGCCCGATCCGTACCGCGGCGTCCATCGGGGAAGCAACCCCGCGGTGGGCGCGGCGTACGTGGAGGACGCGCGGGCGGTGCTCGCGGAGGCGGCCACGGCCGGCCACCCGGCCGGTGCGCTCATCGCGGAGGCGATCCCGTCGACGGCCGGCCAGATCGTTCCGCCGGCCGGCTGGCTGGCCGGCCTGTTCGATGCCGCGCGTGCCGTCGGTGCCGTGCCGATCGCGGACGAGGTCCAGGTCGGGTTCGGCCGGGTCGGCTCGGACGTCTGGGCGTTCGGCGCCCAGGGAGCGCGGCCGGACATCGTCACGATGGGCAAGCCGATCGGCAACGGCCATCCGCTGGGCGCCGTCGTCACGACGCGGGCGATCGCCGCGGCGTTCGCCAACGGGATGGAGTACTTCAACACGTTCGGCGGCAATCCCGTCTCGGCGGCGATCGGGATCGCGGTCCTCGACGTCATCCGGGACGAGGGCCTCCAGGAACGTGCCCGGGTCGTCGGGGAGCGGCTCCTGACCGGCCTCCGCGAGCTCGCCTCGCGGCACGAGGCGATCGGCGACGTCCGTGGCAGCGGCCTCTTCATCGGGATCGAGCTCGTCCGCGACCGCGAGACGCGCGAGCCGGACGCGGATCGGGCCCGCGACCTCGCCGACCGGGCGGCAGAGCGCGGCGTCCTCCTCAGCACCGACGGCCGCGACCACAACGTCATCAAGATCAAGCCGCCGCTCGTCTTCTCGACGACGGACGTCGATCGCCTCGTCGAGGCGGTCGACGGCGTGCTCGCCAGCGCGGCGGCCGATCCCGACTGACGGTGCGCGCCGGCCACGGCGTCTGGCGGATGGCGCTGCGCTGGGTCGAGGATCAGGGTACTGTCGGGTCAGCAGCGGCTGCCGGCATCGGCACGGGGCACTCCATCCGTCGCCGCTCGTCATCGGGTAATCGAGTCGTGGCCTTTCCTCGCACCGCCGGCGCGACTCGTTCGCACCGACACGCCGCTCGCCTCCGGGCGCTGGTGGCATGGGCCGCCGGCCTCGCCATCGCGCCGGGGCTCCTCGTCGGGGCTCCCGTCGTCCGGGTCCAGGCCGAGCCTGCCGCGGCGGCCATCGCGTCCGGCTTCGTCGACGAGCCGATCGTGACCGGTCTCGCCGGTCCGACGTCGATCGCCTTCGCGCCGGGCGGCCGGGTCTTCGTCGCGGAGAAGCGCGGCGTCGTTCTGACGTGGTCGAGCTACGCGACATTCAGCGCCGACGGCGCGCCGAGCCAGACGATCGATCTTCGGACCGACGTCATGAACTACTGGGACCGCGGGCTGCTGGGAATGGCGATCGATCCGGCCTATCCGGCGAGCCCCTACCTCTACCTTCTCTACACGTACAACGCCGTGCCCGGCGGGGCTGCACCGCGCTGGACCGGCGCCGATCCGGACAACGACCCCTGTCCGAACCCGCCCGGCGGCAACAGCGACGGGTGCGTCGTCACGAACCGTCTGGATCGCGTGACGATCAACCCGACGACTGGCGTCTCGACGACCCGGACCCCACTCCTCACCGGTTGGTGTCAGCAGTACCCGAGCCATTCGGCCGGCTCCCTCGCCTTCGGTGCGGACGGCAAGCTGTACGTCAGCGCGGGCGAAGGCGCCGGTTTCAACGTCGGCACGCAGGACTACGGCCAGAAGGGCGGCAACCTCCCGGACACGACCAATCCGGTCACGGAGCGGAACCCGTGCGGTGATCCGCCGGGCGGGGCCGGAGGGGCGATGACGCCGCCGACGGCCGCGGGCGGCGCCCTCCGCGCCCAGAGCTTCCGGCGTCCGGCGGGGGAGCCGGCGGTCCTCAACGGGGCCGTGCTCCGCCTCGACCCGGCGACGGGCCTGGCCGCTGCCGGCAACCCGGCGATCGCAAATCCGGACCCGATCCGGCGGCGGATCATCGCCTACGGGATGCGCAACCCCTTCCGGTTGACCTTCCGCCCCGGCACCAACGATCTCTACATCGGCGACGTCGGCGACCAGAAATGGGAGGAGGTCAACCGCATCCCCACCCCCACCGCCGGCCCGACCAACCTCGGCTGGCCGTGCTTCGAAGGCGCAGGCGCGCAGCCGGGGACCTACTACACGACCGTGACCCTCGACCTCTGCTCGAGCCTCGCCTCCGCGAGCGGACCGCTCTGGTCCTACGCCCACGCCGGCCACATGGCCACCAACGACGGTTGCCCGCCGGTCCCTCCTTCGATTGCCGCGAGCGCCTCGGTCAGCGGCCTGGCGTTCTACACGGGAACCGTCTACCCGCCCCAGTTCCGGAACGCCCTGTTCGTCGCCGATTACTCCCGGAACTGCATCGTCGTCCTGCCGAACAGCGGGAATGGCGTGCCGGCCGGACCCGCGATCCCGTTTTCGTCGGCGGCGTCCAACCCGGTCATGCTCACCACGGATCCGGACGGCAACCTCGTGTACGCCGATCTGGGCACCGGGGTGGTCCCCGGCGGGATCCACCGGATCCGCTACCAGCCGCCGGTTGCAGCCTTCACGGCGACCCCGGCGAGCGGCCCGGCTCCCCTGGTGGTCGCGTTCGATGCCGGCGGCTCGAGCGCGCCGGCGGGCATCGCCTCCTACGCCTGGGTCTTCGGCGACGGAGCCACCGGCACGGGTCCAACCACCAGTCACACGTACATGGGCGGGACCTTCACCGCGCGCTTGACCGTCACCGACACGAACGGCGCAATGGCGAGCGCGACCCGCACGATCGCGGCCTCGAACACCCCACCGGTCGTGACGATCGATGCGCCGACGTGCACCACGAACTGCTGGAAGGTCGGCGACACGATCGCCCTGACCGCTCATGCCACCGACACGGAGGACGGGCCCCTGCCAGCCACGGCGTTCTCGTGGCACGTCGGTCTCGAGCACTGTCACAGCCCGTCGGACTGCCACGAGCACGATCTCCTCGACCCGGCCGGCGTCGCCTCCACCTCGTTCATCGCCCCGGACCATGACAACGGCTCGTGGCTGCGGATCACCGTGACGGCCACGGACTCCGGCGGCCTGACCGCGTCCGCGACTCGTGAGGTCCGGCCGAGGACGACGTCCGTCCGGGTCGTCTCGAGCCCGGCCGGCCTGCCGGTCACGATCGATGGGGTCACGGGGTCCGGCAGCGTCGGCCCGTCGCCGATGATCGTCGGCCACAACGCGACGATCAGCGCCAAGGCCGCCGTCGCGGTCGGCGAGTCGACCTGGGCGTTCAAGAGCTGGTCCGATGGCAAGGCGCTCTCCCACGGCATCACCGCGCCGGCGACGCCGACGACCTACACCGCGACCTACCAGCAGACGGGCAGCGACGCGTCCGACACGTGCGCCGGCGCGCCGATTCAGCCCGTCGGGAGCTGGAAGAACGGGCGGTTCGGCAAGGCCAACGACGTCGACTGGGCCCGCTTCACGGTTCCGACGACCGGCTCCTATCGCTTCATCCTCGGCAACCTGCCCGTTGACGGCGTCATGTCGCTCTATTCGGGTTGCTCCACGCTGATCGCGACCTCGAACCAGCCGGGCACCCGCTGGGAGGAGCTGCTCAAGACGCTCACGCCGGGGACCTACGCCCTGCGCTTCTCGTCGGTCGGCGGTGTCTCGAGCGGCTCGGGGCACCTCTGGGTCGTCGCGCGCCTGTCGGGAACCGTCGCCCTCCTGTCGACGAAGGCCATCCCCGCGAGCGGGATCCGTTACGTCGGCGACGTGTACAACACCGGGACGACCACACGATCGGTCACGATCACCGCCCGCCTCTACTCGAGCTCGGGCCAGCTGCTCGGAACCGCGACGGCTCGACCCTTCTTCTCGGCCCTGCCCGGTCGCGCGCGGTCGTCGTTCATCCTCAAGGCGGCCCGGCCGGCCGGGTTCTCCTACGCGACGTTCGCCGTCACGAGCACCGCCGCGAGCACCGCGACGCGCCAGCTCCTCGCGTCCGTGGTCAGCGCGTCGTCACCGTCCGCCGGCACGTGGCGGGTCACCGGCACGATCACGAACACCGGGTCGAGCACCGCCCGATCGGCGGCCTTCATCGTCGCGATCTACGACCGCCTCGGGGGCATCGTCAACGCGACAACCGGGGCGCCGTCCGCCGCGACGCTGGCGCCGCGGGCCAGGGCGACCTTCGCCGTCACGTTCAGTGGGATCACCGCGACGCCGGCCGCCACGGGCGCCAAGGCAAGGGCGCGCTGACCGCTGGACTCAGCCGCCGCCAGCCGGCGATTCGCCCTCCGCGGGTCGGGCCCGACGGACCGCCTGGACCGACGACAGCTGATCGTGGAACGCGGCACGAAGGGCGTTCACCTCGGTCGGCTCGAGGTCCAGCTCGCGGGCGATCTCGTTGACGACGGACGCCTCCTCGGCGCCGATCGACCCGTCGGCAGCGGCGACGGCGAAGCAGCAGCGGACAAGGGCGCGGCGCTGCTCCGGTGTCGAGATCGAGCGGAACTCGCGGGTCACGACGAAGTCCTCGGTGCCGCCCTGGGAACGCGCCTGGAGCTTTGCCATCTCTACGACGAGGACCGCCTGGGCCTCGTCGAGCCCGCCCGATTCGACCGCGAGCTGCTCCATCAGGGCCGTCTCCTCGGCGCTGATGTCGAAGTCGGCGTTGGCCGCCCGGCTCATCACGTACGCGAAGCACGCGAGATAGCGCGCCTCCTCGGGCGGGAGCGCCTCGAGCCGGGCGACGATCCGGCGGGCCGTGGCAGTCTCCGCCGCCGAGTCGGGGAGGGGAGCCGCG
Organism: Candidatus Limnocylindrales bacterium; assembly: GCA_036276275.1. Classification (GTDB taxonomy): domain Bacteria; phylum Chloroflexota; class Limnocylindria; order Limnocylindrales; family CSP1-4; genus CF-46. The sequence goes on along the minus strand of DASUPH010000424.1, from coordinate 678 downwards.
GTGTCGCCGGCCGGCAGGCGCGGGTCGAGTTCGGGACGGCGATCGAGACCGAGGAAGCGACGGAACATGCGAAGTTCTCCTACCAGCGATCGAAGGCGGGGTGGTCCGGCTTGACGGCGACGAACGTCCCGCGGCCCGTGGCCGTGACGAAATCGCCGGACGAGATCTCGGCGTCGATGGTCGCCCGGTCCTCGAGGCTCTCGACGACCCAGGCCCGCAGATGGACCGGCGCGTCGGACGGCGTCGGCCGCCGCATCCGGACCGAGTATTCGAGGGTCACCGTGGTCGGCGGCCGCTCGAGGTTGCCGGCTCGCATCAGGTGCCAGGCGGCCGTCCAGTTGGCGTGGCAGTCCAGGAGCGTTCCGAGGATGCCGCCGTTGAGGACACCGGCGAACGCGTCATGGTCGGGCCCCGGCGTCCATTCGGCGACGAGGACGCCGAGGTCATCGGGGTCCGGGCGGCTCCCGATTCGGAGGCCGTTCGGGTTTGCGGGCCCGCATCCGAAGCAGATCCCGGCGGGCGCGTATCGCTCCTGGAGGCTCTGGCCGATATCGTTCGTTAGCTGCACGTGAGCGAGTATCGCAGCCCACCGCCGACAGGGCGGCCGGCCGTGAATTCCGCCGCTCTGGTCGGTCTCATCGACTCGTCAGAACGGCCGGTCACGCTCGCTGCCGGACA
>DASUPH010000423.1:0-8070 GCA_036276275.1 Candidatus Limnocylindrales bacterium | reverse complement strand
GGACGTCCCAGCGTCGGCCGAAGGCGGTTCGTCCTGAGCGGGCGTTGACAAGGGAGCGTCAGCGAACCTTGTCGTGGCCCCGAAGGACGAGCCCGCCGAAGAGCCGAAGGTGGGCGCCTCGGAACCCGCGGCACGATCCTGCAGACCGAGCGCCGCTCGATCATCTGGCCCCAGGAACCGTGACCCCAACCACCGGAAGATGTAATCCACGATCGACTTCGCGATCGGGATCTCCTGGTTACCGGTAAACCCGCTCGGCTCGAACCGGACGTGGGCGAACTTGTTGACCAGGTCGCGCAGCGGCACGCCGTACTGGAGAGCGACCGAAATCGTTGTTGCGAGCGTGTCCATCAGCCCGGAGACCGTGGAGCCCTCCTTGGCCATCTTGAGGAAGATCTCGCCCGGCTGGCCATCCGGATAGAGACCGACCGTGATGTAGCCCTCGTGGCCGGAAATATCGAACTTGTGGGTGATCGCAGCCCGCTCGGCGGGCAGTCGATGGCGATGGGGGAGCGAGGCCTCCGCCTGGGCTCGGGCGAGCTGCTTTCGAAGCTTCTCGATCTCCTCGAGGTCGGCAGCGCTGACGACGGCGTCGCCGTCCTTCTTCTTGCCGGTGCTCAGCGGCTGTGAGCGCTTCGAGTTGTCGCGGTAGACCGCGATCGCCTTCAGGCCGAGCTTCCAGCCCTCGAGATAGACCCGCTCGATTTCCTCGGCAGTGGCAGCCTCGGGCATGTTGACGGTCTTGCTGATCGCCCCGGACAGGAACGGCTGGACGGCCGCCATCATCCGGACGTGGCCCATGTAGTGGATCGAGCGCTCGCCGTTGACCGGCTTGAACGCGCAGTCGAACACCGACAGGTGCTGGGGCTTGACGTGGGGCGCGCCCTCGATCGTCTCGCGGTCGTTGATGTAGGCGAGGATCTCTTCGACCTGCGTCGCGTCGTAGCCCAACTTGCGGAGGGCCGACGGGACCGTCTGGTTGACGATTTTCAGGAAGCCCTCGCCGACGAGCTTCTTGTACTTGATCAGTGCGATGTCCGGCTCCACGCCGGTCGTATCGCAATCCATCATGAACGCGATCGTGCCGGTCGGGGCGAGGACGGTGACCTGGGCATTGCGGTAACCGAACTCCGCGCCCAGCTCCAGGGCTTCGTCGTAGACGGTCCGGGCAGCGTGGATCATGTCCTTCGGGACGGCCTGGTCGGCCGGGATCTTGTAGGCCGCGTCGCGGTGCTTGTCGATGACCCGCAGGAAGGGCGCCCGGTTCTCGTTGTAGGCCCAGAACGGACCGCCGTGGTCGCGGGCGATGATGCTCGACTGCTTGTAGGCCTCGCCGTGCATGATCGCGGTCAGGGCGGCGGCGTAGTTCCGGCCTTCGTCCGAGTCGTAGGCCAGGCCGCGTGACATCAGCAGCGCGCCGAGGTTGGCGTAGCCGAGCCCGAGCGGCCGGAACTTGTGGCTGTTCTCCTCGATCCGGGGCGTCGGGTAGGACGCGTTGTCGACGAGGATCTCCTGGGCGGTGAGGGTCACCTTGGCCGCGAAGCGGTAGGCGTCGACGTCGAACTCGCCGTCCTCGCCCACGAACTTCATCAGGTTCAGGCTCGCGAGGTTGCACGCGGTGTCGTTGAGGAACATGTACTCGGAGCACGGGTTCGAGGCGTAGATCCGGTCCGTGTTCGCCGACGTGTGCCAGTCGTTGATTGTGGTGTCGTACTGGATCCCGGGATCGCCGCAGACGTGGGCAGCCTCCGCCATCTTGCGGAAGAGGTCCTTGGCCTTGTACGTCTCCATCGGCTGCTTGTCGACGACGGAGTAGGTCGTCCAGTCCTTGTCGTCGACCACGGCCTGCATGAACTCGTCCGTGACCCGGACGCTGTGGTTGGCGTTCTGGAAGTAGACCGATCCGTAGGCCTCGCCGGTGAAGCTCGGGTCGTAGCCGGCCTCGATCAGGGCCCAGGCCTTCTTCTCCTCATTGAGCTTCGAATCGATGAAGTCGACGATGTCCGGGTGGCCGGCATCGAGGATCACCATCTTCGCGGCGCGGCGGGTCTTGCCGCCGGACTTGACCACCCCGGCGAAGGCGTCGTAGCCCTTCATGAAGCTGACCGGTCCTGAGGCCGTGCCGCCGCCGGTCATCTTCTCCTTGCTCGAGCGGATCGTGGACAGGTTGCTGCCCGCGCCCGAGCCGAACTTGAACAACATCGCCTCGGTCTTCGCGAGGTCCATGATCGAGGACATCGTGTCCTGGACGCTGTTGATGAAGCAGGCGGAGCACTGCGGCTTCGCCTCGATGCCGACGTTGAACCAGACCGGCGAGTTGAAGCTCATCTTCTGGTGGACGAGAAGATGGGTCAGCTCCGCGTTGAAGGTCTTGAGGTCTTCGTCGGTCGCGAAGTAGTGCTGGGTCTCCGCCCAGGCCGTGATCGTGTTGACGACCCGGTCGATGAGCTGGCGGACGCTCGTCTCGCGCTCCGGCGTGCCGACGTGGCCGCGGAAGTACTTGCTGACGACGACGTTCGTGGCGAGCTGGCTCCAGAAGCTGGGGACCTCGACGTCCTTCTGCTCGAAGACGAGCTTGCCGCTCTCGTTGCCGATGGCCGCGGTCCGCTGCTCCCAGGTGATCTCGTCGTAGGGGTGGATGCCCGGGGTGGTCCAGCGGCGCTCGAAGGTCAGACCCTTGACGGGATGGCCCTGGGCGTCCTCGCCACTGAAGCTGGCCCCGTACGGGCCGCTCAGCTGGCTGGCGGCGGTCTTCTTCGCCTTGGTCGCGATGCTGTCCGCTCGGTCCATGACGGGGGCCGCCTCATTGCTGGTTCGGGCCATGTCGCCTGTTCCTCCACCCTGTTCCGCTGGGTTCGTTGCCTGGCCTTGCCTGGGTCGCCGCTCCGTATCTTGTAGCTGCGACCTGCCCTTCCTGTCCCGACCGGTGGGGGCATGCCCGAGGCCTTGGGCGGGCCGGCGTCTTGGGCCGACGGCTGGGCCGGGAGCGGCTGCTCGGATCGATCGGGAGCGAGAGTTCAATGTACGCCTCGAGACCGCCCGAGTCAAGGCCAAACCACAAGATGTTGTGGTCGGGTTCCTGCCCGCACCGCTAGATGTTGTTTTCTGGGGCGTTTGGCTTCTACCCACGCTCGGTCCACGATCGGGGCTGGGTTGTGCACGGTCCGGCCGCCGTTTTCCACGCCGCGGGCTGGGGTTGTGCACCTCGTTTGGGGGGTTGTGCACCGGTATGGTACAGAACATGTGTTCGGTTCGTCGCCCCAGGCCGCGCCCGGCCAGATCTTCCCTCGGTGGGAGCTACGGGTCGCCAGGACCAAGAACCGGGACAAGTTCCCACCGGGCGAGAGTTGGGCCAGCTCGACGGCCCGTCGGGCCCTTGCGGCCGTGCTCCTCGAGCGTGAGCTCGCCAGCTGTAGCCCGGAATTGGCCCGCTCTGGCTGTCCGGCGCGGCCTAACTCCCACGGGGCGCGAATCTGGCAAGAGTGAAGCCGGCGCGATGGAATCCGGCAGCGCACGCTGCGGTAAGCGGCCGCGAAGCCGCATTCGTCAGCATGGACGCATGGATGATCAGCGGGTCGGATCCACGTTGCGGGCCGTTCGCATGCGACGCCGTTGGCGGCAGCTCGACCTCGCGTCGGCGGCGGGCGTTTCGGCCAGCCTCGTCTCGCGTCTCGAACATGGCCGGATCGATCGCATCCCCGTCGGGACGGTCCGACGGGTTCTGGCGATCCTCGACATTCGCCTCGATCTGGTCGTCCGCTGGCACGGCGGCGACCTGGACCGCCTCCTCAATGCGCGTCACTCGGCGCTGCACGAGGAGCTCGCGCGCTGGCTGGCGGATCGGTACCCAGAGTGGGTCGTCGCTCCCGAAGTGTCGTTCTCGATCTACGGCGAGCGCGGCGTCATCGACATGCTCGCATGGCATCCGGCTTGCCGAGCCCTCCTGATCGTCGAGCTCAAGACCGACATCGTCGACATCAACGCGCTGCTCGGAACCCACGATCGTCGGCGACGCCTGGCGGGCCGGATCGCCGAGGAGCGTGGCTGGCCGGCCGAGATCATCGGATCGGTTCTGATCGTGGCAAACAGCCGGACGAACCGACGTCGCCTCGCGGCCCACGATGCCGTGTTGCGGAACAGCCTGCCCGACGACGGCCGGCGGCTTCGAGCCTGGCTGGACGACCCGTCGGGCCGGTGCGATGCCAGGCTGCTCTGGGCTAGTGGCCGGTCGACCAGGGGGCCGGCCGTCCAGCGCCGAATCCGGCACGCGCGGCCGCCGCCTGAACCGGCGACGCCCGCGTTGCGTATCGACAACAAGCGGACCGAACTTCCGGTTTCGCGGCCCGGCTGCGCAGCGTAGACTCGCGCATCAGCCGAGCAGGGGAGCCAGGATGCGACGTCGGCGTTGGATGCGGCGGGTCGGGGCGGTGTTCGGTACCGTCGTGCTCGGCGGGCTGCTCGGTTTCCTCGTGCCGACTGTCGCGGCCGAGTTCGCTCCGCCCGCGCCGGACGCCCCGCCGCGATCGACCGAATCGCCGATCGCCCGGCAGTTCATCACTGCGTTCCTGGGGAATGATCAGGAGACGCTGAAGCTGCTCAAGGTCGCCGAGGAGACGACGGTCCGAGCGACGACGCTCGCGTCGACGACGAAGAATCTCGGGCGGCCCGTGCTCCTGGGCGTCAAGGCGTTTCCGGGCGCGTCGTTCCACGCCTACGCGTCGACGGCGACCCTCGCCGACGGCAGCGACACGATCCTCAGCTGGCGCGTCGTCACGATCAATGGGCTGCCGTACCTGATCCTGCCGCCCGACCCGATCGAGGGGACGCCATGACCGCCGAGCGCCCGCTGGACGACTCGGTCGAACCGGAGGCCGCCCAGGACTCTGAGCAGGTCGACGCCGTGGCCGAAGCGAAGCCCGACATGGCGACCGAGCCCGCCGCCGCCGCGACCGAGCCCGCCGACGCGGCACTCCCCGCCGACGCCCCGCCACCCGCCGAGCCCACCGCCGCCCCCCTCCTGCCGCCCCAGCCCCGGTTCGGCCGCGCTCGACGCGTCGGGCGGCGCCTTCGGCCGGTCGTCACCGTCGGGCTGTTCGCGATCGGGATCGCCCTCGGGTATGGCGCGTTCCACGCGACCCGGCCGCTCGTCGCCCCCGGTTCGGTCGCGATCGAGGAAATCTCGACCGGTACCCTGACGCCGCCGGCAGTCCAGGACCTGGTCGCCGCCCTGAGCTCCGACGACCAGACGGCGGTTCGGGCGGTCCTCGACTCGGACCCGTATCGCCTCCTCGCCGGCGAGCTTCAGAGCATGAATTTCCAGACGATCGACGGCGTCGATACGCTGTCGACCTACACCCACGACAACCTGGCCGCCACCGAGATCGTCATCCGTGGCGAGACCTCTGACGGCGGCCTGATCGCGATCAACCTCGTCGTCCACCAGAAGGACAACGTCATCGTGTCCTTCCGATGAACCTGCACGGAACGGGGAGGCGCCGCCGATGACCCGACTTCGATCCCTTGGCAACCACGCCGCCTTTGCCCTCGAACGGAATCGCGGCCGGCTCGTCATCGCCTTCGCGATCCTGACCGCGCTCGTCCTCTTCAATGGCGCCCGCGGGCTCGTCGCGGGCCTCATCGGGTTCATCGGGATCCTGCCGCTGCTCGCGTTCCAGCTGATGTTCGCGGTCGTCTTCATCGGCGCCCAGATGTTCATGATGTTCTACTGGCTGTCGCGGCCGAGGAAGTACGTCGTGACGCCGGACGATCCCCAGATCGGCATGGGTTTCGAGAACTACCGCGGCCAACCGGACCTCCTCGAGCATGCCCGGAGCACCGTCGGAATCCTCCAGGGCGCGAAGGAGTTCGAGCTCCGCGGCGGCGAGATGCCGAAGGGCCTCCTGCTCAGCGGCCGGCCCGGGACCGGCAAGACGTTCCTCGCGACCTGCATCGCGTCCGAGGCGAAGCTGCCGTTCATCTACATGGATGCGAGCTCGCTCCAGGGAGCGTTCATCGGGACCTCCCAGCTGATGGTCGTGAAGCTGTTCCGCGACGCCCGCGGTCTCGGCCGGAAGTTTGCCGAGCCGGGCAAGCGCGGTGCGTGCATCGTGTTCCTCGACGAGCTCGACTCGATCGGCATGTCGCGGGGCGCCCAGGGCGGTGGCCTCGGCCTCGGGATGGGCGGCGGCATGGGCGGGATGATGGGCGGCGGGTCGCAGGGCCTCAACGCGCTGCTCAACCAGATGGACTCGCTGACCGAGCACGTCGAGGACCGCCTCCGGTACAAGATCCTGCGCTGGCTCGGCCTGGTTCGCGGGCCCGTCACCAAGCCGCTCGTGTTCGTCATCGGGGCGACGAACCGACCGGAGGTCCTCGACCAGGCGCTGACCCGACCCGGTCGGCTCGACCGGATGCTCGAGGTCTACCCGCCCGACGTCGACGGTCGGCGCGACATCATCGGCTTTTACCTGTCGAAGAAGGCCCACGACCCCGACATCGACATGGAGCTGCTGGTGTCGGACGCGATGGGCTGGACGCCGATCATGATCAAGACCGTGATCAACGAGGCGTTGATCGTGGCCCACGACGCCGGCCGCGAGTTCCTGACCTACAAGGACTGGCTGAACGCCGCCGACATGCGCTCGCTCGGCCTCAAGCAGCCGATCCGCTCGTGGAACCTCCAGGACCGCAAGGAGACCGCCTACCACGAGGCGGGCCACGCCGTCGCGGCGCGCTATCTGCGGCCGGAGCACCGCATCTCGAAGGCGACGATCATCCGCCGCGGGCACGCCCTCGGCTTCGTCCAGCAGCGCCCGCGGGAGGAGCGGACCTCGCTCTACGCCCGCTTCATCGAGACGGGGATCATGGTCTCGTTGGCCGGCCACGTCATCGAGCAGCGCTTCCTCGGGACGCTGTCGACGGGTCCGTCGAGCGACCTGCAGAACGCCACGAACGCCGCCATCGACTATGTCGGCTCGCTCGCGATGGGCCCGACGAAGGTCGTCCTCCCGCCGCCGATGGGCGGGGCGCCGCCGATCGGTCCCGTCCTCGTCGCCGCCCACGAGCTGCTCGACCAGCTGTACGAGGAGACGGAGCGGCTGCTCCGCCAGAAGGAGTCGGTCGTTCATCTGCTGGCCCGGGAGTTGCTCGAGCGCGAGGAGCTGATCGGCGACGAGCTCGAGGAGATCTTCGACGAGGCCGAGCGCCTCGATCCGTCGCTGCTCAATCCGTTCGAGCGGAAGATCATCCAGTTCCGGCCCTTCGCGCCGCCGCCTGAGCGGACGCTCAACGAGTCGTGGACTCCGCCGGTTGCCACGGCGCCCGCGGCGTCGACGCCGGCCGCGTCGGAGGGGGCTGCCTCGGTTAGGCGCGCGGCACCGGACGCCCGCAAGCCGGCCGCAGCGCCGGCCGCCCGCGAGCCCGCGGCTTCGACATCGGGCGCCTGGACGCCGGGATCCCTGTGGCAGGAGCCGCCTCGTCCCCCAAGCCCGATCCGACCGGACGACGTCGGGATCTGAGCGGCGCTGGGCCCGAGATCCCGGTCAGATTCGCACCTGCGGGGAGTTAGAAGGCAACGGGCGCAATCCGGGACAGATTCTCGTCCGGTGGGACCTGGGCCAGCTCGGACGGATTCGCGGGGCTCCCGGCGCCCGATTCATGCACGGGCGCGCATTGAAAGAGCGAAAGACGGTCAATCGGGCGCGCTCGGCTGGCCTTGCTCCCACGCCACGAGAATCTGTCCACGAATCGAACCGACCGATCCGCTAACTCTCACCCTCCGGGAATCTGGCAGGAGGTGGCCCGCTGGGCCGGCGCCGCGGCCCGCTGCGGCCCGCGCGTGACGCGGGAGCGTCGCCTCGACGCCTAGACGCCGCTGTACGAGTGGAGGCCGTTGAACCAGAGCGAGCCGGAATAGGTGACGATCACCATCCCGAACGCGACGACGAGGAGCAGCGCGGCGGGGCGGCCGGCCCACGACTTCTGGTTGCGGGCGTGGAGGTAGACCGCGTAGCTCAGCCACGTGACGAGCGCCGCCGTCTCCTTCGGGTCCCAGCCCCAGTAGCGCGACCA
>DASUPH010000422.1:0-2745 GCA_036276275.1 Candidatus Limnocylindrales bacterium | reverse complement strand
GGCTCGCCACCCATCCGCAGCAGATCCCGCGAGGCCCAGAGCAGCGTTGCGATCATCCAGAGGAGGAACGCCATAGCTCCCGCGGCGCGGACGGCCCGGACGCGACCGTCGGCGCGCTGAACCGAGACGGTCGTGGCGATGGCGGCCCCGACGGCGCTGACGATCCAGTGGAGCTCGTCCCAGAGCGAACGGAGCCCCGCTGCGTCCACGAACGAGAGGACGACGAGCGGGATCGCGACGAGGGCGGACACGAGCAGGATGACGACCGCCGGGGAGCGCTGGAACCGAGCCCGAGGCGCGCGGACGCCTGCGGGCGTGACGGGCAGGGGGGCGGGTTCGGAGGCGGTCACCACGAGAACGTATCCTGCGCCCGAATCAGGGGCCATCCCCCGATCGATGCCGACGGTATACGCAGGGATGCGTAGGCGAGGGCATGCGAGTCCGCGGGACACACCGAGACTCGCAGGCGCCGTCCGCGGCATCCTCGGCATTCTGCGGGCACCGGCAGTGCCTCAGCCGGCGGTCGCCGACGTCTCCATCGCCTGGATCGCGGCGGCCACGGACTCCGCCACGACGTCCGCGATCCGGATGAGCTCGTCATCCGTGACGACGAACGGTGGGCCGAGCAGGATGGTGTCGCCGTCGAGGCCGTTGGCGGTGCCGGTCCCCGAATAGACGAGGACGCCGCGGTCGCGCGCCGCGCGGACCACTGCCTCCGTGAGACGGGCAGCCCGCGGAAATGGTTGGCGGGTCTCTCGCGCCTCGACCAGCTCCAGCCCCACCATCAGGCCGCGGCCGCGGATCTCGCCGACGTGTTCGTCCTCGGCGAGACGCACGCGGATGAGGGATTGGAGCCGCTCGCCCTTCGTCCGGCTCGCCTCGACGAGATCCTCGTCCAGCAGGATCCGGAGGACTTCTCGAGCGACCGCCGCGCCGGCCGGCGCGTGCGAGTAGGTGAAGCCGTGGACGAAGCCGCCGTGGTCCATCACGGTGTCGTGGATCGAGCCGGAGGCGGCGGCGAACCCGAAGGGCCAGTAGCCGGACGTGGCCCCCTTGGCGGCGACCAGGATGTCGGCCCGAACACCCCAGTGATCCAGCCCGAACCAGCGTCCTGTCCGCCCGAAGCCGGTCATCACCTCGTCCGCGATGAGCAGGACGCCGTGCTGGCGGCAGACGGCTGCGATCTTCGGCCAATAGTCGTCGGGTGGCACCGCCGCGGCCAGCGTCGCGCCGACGATCGGTTCGGCGACGAAGGCGGCCACGGTCGCGGGGCCGGCAGCGGTGATCGTCCGGTCGAGCTCAGCGGCCAGGTCGTCGGCCGAGGCGAGGGCCTGGCTGTCGGGGTTGCCGGCCCGGTACGGGTAGGCCGCGGAGACGTGCCGGAAGCGCCCCAGCCAGCCTTCGTACGGTCGGCGGAGCGGACGCCGGCCCGACAGGTCGAGGGCGCCGAGGCTGTTGCCGTGGTAGCTGCCCCACCGGGCGATGACGATCCAGCGCTCCGTCTCGCCGCGAGCGACGTGGTAGGCGCGGGCCATCTTCAGGGCGGTCTCGATCGCCTCCGAGCCGCCGCTGACCGGGTAGATCGCAGGATCGTCGACCGGCAGCAGCGGACCGACCTCGGCCGCGTAGGCCTCGACCGGCTCGGTCGTGAACGCCGAGCCATGGGCATAGGAGAGACGCCCCGCCTGCTCCCCGAGGACGCGGGCGATCGATTCCCGCCCGTGGCCGACGTTGACGACGATCGCGCCACCGGCCGCATCGAGGTACTCCCGGCCGGTCGCGTCCCGGATCGTCGATCCATGGGCCTCGACGGCGACCGGCACGGCGGGATCGAGGGAGCGACGGAAGACACGGCCGGTCCGGCCGCCCGGGCGGCTCGCAGGAGGCTGCTCCACCCGCCGATCGTAGCAGCGCCAGGCCCCGGGCTCGCGACGGGGAACCGTGCGGTACGGCCCGGTGTATCCACTACGGTTGACCGTGGAGGGCCGTCCACTGGAAGACGAGCGGCGAAGCGACGCCGAACTCATCGAACGCGCGCGCGGAGGCGAGATCGTGGCCTACGAGGAGCTCGTCAGGCGGTATCAGGACGTGGCCGTTCGGACGGCCCACCTGTTCGCGCCCGACGGCGACGCCGAGGACGCGGCCCAGGAGGCGTTCGTCAAGGCCCATGCCGCGCTGGCTCGCTTCCGGCCCGACGCTCCGTTCCGGCCGTGGCTGCTGCGGATCGTCGCCAACGAGGCGCGCAATCGGCGCCGCTCGGCGACCCGCCGGGTGGGGCTGGCGCTGCGGGTCGTCGAGGACCGCCGGCCGGACGATGCGGCTCCATCGCCCGAGTCGGCGGTCCTCGCCGGCGAGCGCCGGTCCGACCTGCTGCGGGCCGTCAACGGCCTCCGCGACGAGGACCGTGAGGTGATCGCCGTCCGCTACTTTCTCGACCTCTCCGAAGCGGAGGCGGCCGAGACGCTCGGCATCCCTCGCGGCACCGTGAAGTCGCGCCTGTCGAGGGCGCTCCGCCGGCTGCGCGAGCGCCTGGCGACCGACGAGGTGGAGCGATGAGCGGGCTCCGATCCTCGCTCGCGACGCTCGGCGACGACGAGCTCGCGGCCGAGCTCCGGCTGCTCTCGAGCTGGCTCGACACGCCCGCCCCCCGATCGTCGGCGGGCTCACCCGACCCGGCCCGCCGCGCCCGTCTGCGGATCGAGGCGGGCGGGGGCCGGCGGCGTCCGTCGTGGTGGCCGTTCGGCC
>DASUPH010000421.1:0-14100 GCA_036276275.1 Candidatus Limnocylindrales bacterium | reverse complement strand
GTTGTACGAGTAGCCGAGTGCCGTACACGGGTGCCACGTGCTTGACGCGAAATACTCGAAGACCGCCTGCGACCGGAGCTCGCCCGGCGGCTGGGGCTTGGGCCTCGCGCGGTTGCACGGGTAGAACTCGGCCAATCCTTGGCCGGTCCCCGCGTTCGAATACGCTCCGTAGAAGTCGGAGATCACCGAGTTGATCGCGTAGACGCAGCCGTAGGTCGGGCTGGAGTACACGTATCCCTTGATCGTGCTGCCCGGCTGCTTGCGGACGAGCTCCCAGTCGCAGACCCACTCGATCTTCCCTGCGTCGAAGACCTGGTAGCAGAAGCACTTCCACTCGAAGTACTCGGGCAACGGCGGGTAGGGGATGGTGGCGCCCTCCTGAGCCGGGATGGAACACCATTCCTTCGGCGGCGGATCGCGAGGGCCGGCCTGGACGGCCTGCGGGGCCGCCACGATCAGCACGCCGGCGATGAAGAGGGACATCGCCGCGCGACGACGAGACTTCAGTTTCACTGGATCACTCCGGTCGGACGAGCTCGTCCGTGTCGTGCCCCGTCGTGCCCCGTCATGCCCTGTCGTTGGATCGTTCGTTTTGGCGGCTCACCCTCCCTTGTCTTCGGCGGACTCGAGGACGCTCGCGGCGATGGACGCGAGCGGGACGTCGGGCTCCGCGTGGATCACGACCCGCCGGGAGTCCGCCGGGTCTCCTCCGTAGCCCCATCGGCTGCGACCGCCCGCACCGATCAGGGCGCGATCGCCGCTCGTGGTTCGGGCGACGAGCTCGTCGATCACCAGGCGAGCCTCGTCGGGCGCCAGGGAGATCGACGCCGACTTCATGGGCATGTCCTGCGGGGGAGCGACGGGTGGAACCGCCACGCCGCGGCTCCGCAGCCCTTCGACGATGGCGCCGCGGTCGACCCCGATCAGCCGCAGCGCGCTCGCGTGCATGCCGACGTCGTCGTAGGCGAGCGCCAGGAGGACGTGGGTCGAATCCACGGGAACACCGTGCCCCAGCGCCAGGCCTTCGGCCCGGCCCCGCGCCTGCTCGACCGCAGGAGAGGTCGCGGCCGACGACGTGCCCGCGGCGCCGGGCTTCGCCCGCGCCGGCGGCATCGCGCGGAGCAGGGCCTCTTCGGAGGCGCCAAGGGACCGGAGCACGTCGCCCGCGACACCGGGCCGCCTCGCGAGCGCGATCAGCAGGATGTCGGTCGTCAGGGTCTCCTGCCCGTGATCGCTCGCGAGGCTCCGGGCGTCCACCCACAACTCGCTCATCCGGCCTCCATCCTCGGTGCGTGTCGCGGCACGTGTCTTGCCGACCGTAGCCGGGGCCGCTTACCTGGCCCTTACCGCGGTGTGCCCTGGATTGTCCGAAGCCTGATAGACGCTCGGTCGTCGCGGACTGAGAGCCGAGATGCAATCCCGTGTTAGGGTCGCCGAGCGCATCCTGTGTGGCCGGACGTTGGGAGTTCCCTTGCAGAAGCTTGTCGCCGAGATCATGGCCGCCTGGCGTCGAGCCGAACGGCTTGCCGCGACCCTGCCCGAGGCGACTCCCGAGCACGACGCAGCTCAGCGGGCCTGCAATCGTTTGCGCGACGCGTACCAGGAGCTGACCCACTCCGGCGTCGCCGCCGCCCTGACGGCCGCCGAGGCTCGCCTGCTGGTGGCGGACGCGGCCAGCGACCTGGCCTCCGAGTCACCTGGATTCGAGAGCGGTCCACGAGCATGATCGTCCGGATTCTGACCGCCAGGGTCCCGCGCAACCGCGCGGAACAATTCGAGAGCGTCCTGCGCTCCCAGCTGCCGCTGATGCGCGCGCACGACGGGCTCGTCTACGTCAAGCTCGCTCGGCAGGCCCATGCCACCTACGACGACATCCTGCTGTTCGAAGAATGGCGCGACGCCGCCGCCCTGTACGGTTGGGCGGGGAGTCATCTCGAACGGCCGAGGCTCCTTCCGGGTGCCGAGGGGCTGGCTGACCGGGTCGCCGTCACCCACTACGAGGCACTCGACCGCGAGATCGACAGCGTTGTCGCGTCGTCGCTCAGCGACAAGCCGGCAGACATGAGGACCGATTCGAGCGGAGGGAGCCCGGACTAGCTCGCCGAGGGCCGGGCGTCCTTCCAGGAATCGCGACGACGGTACTTCCGGGCGTTTGACAGGCCGGCGGCCCCGGGCCACCCTGTCGGTCGATCCATCCACTCTCCAGGGGGAATCCGTGACCCGTCGCCTCTCGTTGTCGCTGCTCGCCATCGTCGCGAGCCTGTCCGTCGTCGTCGGCGCCTGCGCTTCCACGCCGCCCGCGGCGCCCGCTCTGACCGACCCGAAGGAAATCCTCACCACGTCGGTGACGTCCATCAAGGACATCAAGACGTTCGAAGTCACCGGCACGTTCAACGGCATGCTCAAGGTCCCTCAGATGGGCGACTTCGACCTGTCGACCGTCAAGCTCTCGGCGGCCATCGACATTGCCGCGAAGAAGCTGAAGTTCGGCCTCGACGCGCCGAGCCTCCTCGGCACGAAGATCGATGCGCTCGTCATCGACAACGTCACGTACTACAAGGTCGCCGGCATGCTCGGCACGATGCTCGGCGCCGGTGCCGACAAGTACACGAAGACCGAGCTCCCGACCTCGTCCGGCAACCCTGCGGCTGACGCGACGGACGTCGTGAAGCTCGTCGCCGACCTGCGCGCGGCCCTCGACAAGCTGCCCACCCCGCCGACGAAGGCGGCCGACGAGAAGTGCGGCGACCAGGACTGCTACCACGTCACGATGAAGGCGACGGCGGCTCAGCTCCAGGCGCTCGACCCGAGCGTGGGAACGGTCGGCGGCGACGCCAGCTTCGACCTCTGGTCGCGCAAGAACGACAACCGGCCCGCCAAGATCTCCTTCGCGATGACCACGACCGAGATGGGCACGTTCGGCCTGACGCTCGACTTCAAGTACGACATCCCGGTCACCGTCGACGCTCCGCCGGCGGACCAGATCGTCACCCCCTGACGGCAGCGCCACCGCACCGATCGAAGCCCGGGCTCTCGCCCGGGCTTCTCGATTGGGGTCGGATTCACGTCGGGTGCAGCCGAGACCGGGTGAGGCTCGGCGAAGGCCTGCCGCCTACAATGGATCGGTGAGCCCAAAGACCGGTCGGCGCCGCGCCGGCAGCCTCGCCGACGACGCCCCGAGCGGCGAGGGAACCCGGGTCGCCGATGCCCCGGAGACGGCCTCGCCCGAGGCTCCGCAAGAGCCCGAATGGCTCCGCGAGGCGCCCCAACCGGGCGACCTCCCGCCCGAGCTGACGGCCGACGAGCGCCGTGCCCGGGAGGACGCCCAGCGGTTGGAGCAGAAGGCGAAATCGGCTGCCCGGGCGAAGGAGATCGTGGGCCGGCTGAACCCGGAGCAGGCCCGGGCCGTCACGACGATCGACGGGCCTCTCCTGATCCTGGCCGGTGCCGGCTCGGGCAAGACCCGGGTCCTGGCCCACCGGATCGCGTATCTCGTCGGCGTCAAGAACGTCCGGCCCTGGTCGATCCTCGCGGTCACCTTCACGAACCGGGCGGCGGGCGAGCTTCGCGAGCGGATCATCGCCCTCGTCGGCGAGCCGGGCCGCGACGTCCAGGCGGGGACGTTCCACTCGCTCTGCGCACGCGTCCTGCGTCGCGACGGCGAGGCGATCGGGATCGACCGCCGCTTCGTCGTGTACGACACCGAGGACCAGCAGAGCCTGATGAAGCAGCTCCTCCGGGAGGAGGACCTGCCGCTGACCGGTGAATTCCGGCCGAGCGTCGTCCTCGGCGCGATCAGCCGGGCGAAGAACGAGATGCTCGACGCGGTGTTCCTGCGGGAGAACGCCGTCAATCATCACGAACGGGTGATCGCCCGACTCGCGGTGCGCTACGCGGAGCGCCTCAAGAAGGTCGGCGCGCTCGATTTCGATGACCTCCTCCTCGAGGCCGTCCGCCTGTTCGACGAGGCGCCCCAGGTGCTCGAGCGCTACCAGGATCGCTGGCGCTACCTCCACGTCGACGAGTACCAGGACACGAACCGGCCGCAGTACCTGTGGATCCGGGCACTGGCCGCCAAGTACGGCAATCTCGCGGTCGTGGGCGACGACGACCAGTCGATCTACCGCTGGCGCGGCGCGGACATCCGGAACATCCTCGACTTCGAGCGGGACTGGCCGAAGGCGACCGTCGTGAAGCTGGAACGCAACTACCGCTCGACCCAGGTGATCCTCGAGGCGGCCCACGCCGTGGTCTCGCGCAACACGGAGCGGACCGACAAGAAGCTCTGGACCGACCGGACGGGCGGCGCCCTGATCCAGCGTTTCGAGGCCTACAACGAGGAGGAGGAGGCCGAGTGGATCGCCCGCCAGGTCGAGAGCCTGGTCGGCGGCCGCGGCTCGGTCCTGACCCGCCGGGCGGACGACGAGGACGCGGGAGCCCTGCGGGCAAGGGACATCGCGGTGATGTACCGGATGAACGCCCAGTCCAGGGCGATCGAGGAATCGTTCCTCCGCTACGGGATCCGCTACCAGCTCGTCGGCGGGACGCGGTTCTACAGCCGCCGCGAGGTCAAGGACGCACTGGCCTACCTGCGAGTCCTCCGGAGCGACACCGACAGCGTCAGCTTCGAGCGGATCATCAACATCCCGGCGCGGGCGATCGGGGAGAAGACGATCGAGGTCCTGCGGTCGGTCCAGGTCCGCGACGGCATCTCGACCTGGGATGCGATCGAGCGGGCGGCGCGCGGCGAGGTCGATGGCCTGACGCCGCGAGCCCGGGGGTCCATCGCCGACTTCGCGGCGCTCGTTCGGCGGCTGCGGACGCGGGTGGGGGTGCTGCCCCTGCCCGAGCTCCTCGACGAGACGCTCGAGGCGTCCGGTTACCGGGCGATGCTGGCCGACGGCTCGGAGGACGGCGAAGATCGCTGGGCGAACCTCCTCGAGCTGCGCTCCGTCACCACCCGCTACGACGATCTCGAGCCGGAGGACGCCCTCGACCGTCTGCTCGAGGAGACCGCGCTCGTCGCCGACCAGGACACGTACGAAGGCGATGCCGACGCGGTGACCTTGATCACGCTCCATGCCGCGAAGGGGCTCGAGTTCCCGGTCGTCTTCATCGGCGGGCTCGAGGAGGGCGTCTTCCCGCACAGCCGGGCGCTCGACGACGAGAAGGAGCTCGAGGAGGAGCGCCGCCTGGCGTACGTCGGGATGACCCGGGCGATGCGCCGCCTGTACCTGTCGCATGCCTGGCGGCGGGCGACCTGGGGGATGGGGCAGCCATCGGTGCCGTCGCGGTTCCTGCTCGAGATCCCGGCCGAGCTGATGGTCGGGCCCGACCTCGCCGGCGGGAGCCTCGGTCTCGACGTCGATCTCGATCTCGCGTTCGGCGCGCGTGGGACCACGCGGTTCGGGCGGACGATCCGGAACGGCGCGGGGGCGGCGTACCGACAGGCGAGCGGACCGCCGGGCGCACCGGCCGCGGGCGAGCCGTTCCGACCCTCGCGCGACCTCGCGGCGAAGCGGGACGCGTACCAGGGCGGTGCGCCGTCAGGCTCGCTCGCGGCGCCGACGAGCGAGAGCGGCGCCCCGATCCGGCCGCCTCGTCCGTTGATCCCGGGCGAGCGCCAGTACCGTGACGGGGATCGGGTCCGCCACGGCCGCTGGGGAGACGGCATCGTCGTGACCAGCAAGCTGACCCGGAGCGACGAGGAGATCACCGTCGCATTCAAGGATCCGGCAGTCGGCCGCAAGACGATGCTCGCGAGCCTTGCGAACCTGGACCTCGTGGGGTGATCGCGAGCGTCCTCCGGGGCGGGCTTCGGCTGGTCTCGATCGCAACCGCGGCGATGGCCATCTGGCTCGTCTGGGTCGTCCTCTTCGTCCTGCCCGGCCGCGATCCGGAGCACATCCTGCTGTGGGCGCTCGTCGCCGCCGGGTCGGCAGTCCTCGTCGCCGGATCGCTGCTGGCAACCCGGCGTGCCGGCACCGCCTTCCTGGCTGCGCTCACCTTTCTCTCGGTCGGCGCGGTCGCATTCGGCTTGCTGGTCATCTGGTCGTTCATGACCGCGGCCATCGGCGATGACAGCGAGGGCTACCTGCTCCTGATCGGCGTCATCCCCACGGCCCACGGAATCCTCGGCCTGACCTGGGTCGGAGCGACGACCGTCGCGTCGCGCCGGGCGGCGCCGCCCCTCGGGCCCACCCGTCGATGACGACGATCGAACCCGCAGCGCTCGACCTCGCCCGGATCGTCAGCCTCCACGACTTCGAACCGCCGGCCCGGCTGGCCATGAGTCCCGCCGCCTGGGACTACATCGCCGGCGGCTCGTGGGACGAGCTCAGCCTTGCCGCGAACGAGGCTGCCTGGCGCCGCCACACCCTTCGACCAAGGGTTCTCGTCGACGTTGCCCAGGTGGCCACCTCGACGACGCTGCTCGGCCAAGCCAGCTCCCTGCCGGTCGCGGTCGCGCCGATGGCGATCCACGGCCTCGCCCATCCGGATGCCGAGGTGGCGACCGCTCGGGCGGCGGCCGCGGCCGGGATCCCGTTCATCCTCTCGACGATGTCGACCCGGTCGATGGAGGAGGTCGCGGGCGCGATCCCCGACGCGACCCGCTGGTTCCAGCTCTACGTCCAGGCCGATCCGGCCCGAACCCGGAGCCTCGTCGAGCGGGCCGCCGCGGCCGGCTACGGCGCGCTTGTCGTGACGGTCGACCTGCCCGTCCTCGGCTTCCGCGAACGCGACCGGCGCAATGCCTTCGAGCCCCCGCCGTTCGGCAACTTCGCCGACGAACCCGCTGACCCCGACCGGGACAGTGTCGACTGGCTGACCCGGAGCCTGACCTGGACCGACCTCGCCACGATCCGCGACTGGGCGCCGCTGCCTCTCGTCCTCAAGGGGATCCTCACGGCCGAGGATGCCCGCCTCGCCGTCGAACACGGCGCGGCTGCGATCGTCGTCTCGAACCACGGCGCCCGTCAGCTCGACCGGGTCGCCGCCCCGGTCGACGTGCTCGAGGAGATCGCCGATGCGGTCCGGGGCCGGACCGAGATCTGGGTCGACGGCGGCGTGCGCCGGGGCCTTGACATCGCGATCGCCCTCGCCCTCGGGGCACGCGGGGTGCTGCTCGGCCGGCCGGTGCTGTGGTCACTTGCGGCCGGCGGGCAGGCGGGCGTCGAGCGGGCGCTGGCGATCCTCCGCGAAGAGCTCGAGATCGCTCTCGCCCTCCTCGGGGCCGCGACCCCCGGCAACGTCACGAGGGCCCACGTCGGACCGTAGGCGTGTTCAGCGCGCGGCCCGGGTCAGCTGGTCGAGATGCTCGTCGTAATGCTCGTCGCCGTCGCTCCGGAACCAGTCGGCGAGCCGATCGCCCTCGGTCCACGCGAAGTGGCCGCCGTCGAACAGCTCCTCGTCGGCGGCATCGTCGATCGCCGTCAGGAGGCGCTCATAGGCAGCCCGTTCGCCGGCCCGGACGTCGGCCAGCGAGCGGTCGCGATCGGCGGCGTGGAAGCGGGCGTTGAGCTCGTCCGTCTCGATTCGCTCGGCCGGGGCGTCGCCCGCCCGCAATCGCCCGATCAGGTCGACGACCCGTCGCTCCCACGCCTCGATGTGGGCGAGGACGTCCTTGCGGGTCCATTCCTCGTCGATCCGGTCCGCCATCGCCTCGTCGGGCAGGCCGTCGAGGGCCGCGTCCAGGCGCGACCGGCCGGACCGGATCAGCGACAGCAGCGTCGGCTTGTCCACGGCGCCACCTTCGCCCACGTACCGGTCAGGTGGCGTCAGGTTTGCCCCGCCGGTCATGCGGGACGGATCGTCATCGCCTGATTTGGCCGGAGGAGGAAGGGCGGCAGGTAGGCAGGCAGGTTCGAGAATGGCAGGACGTCCGGGTGGAGCTCGATCCCGAGCGACTCGGCCATGAATGCCCGCCGCTCGGCCAGGCGGGCTGGGGCGGCGGTCATCGGGATCGATCGTCCGTCATGGAACGGTCGGTGTCCATGGCCGGGCGCCGGCACCGGCCCGGTCGAGATCGAGGAACGTATCGGCGACGACATGGACCCACGACCCGGTCTGGCCGTCCGGCCAGACGACCCGCACGTCGGCATCGCCGGCATTGCCAAGTCCGACATGGACCCAGCCGAGCTGGCCACCGCCGTGGCCGCCGCCGACGGTGAGTTCGCGACGAATGATCGTCTCGCCGACCCGCGTCTCCAGCCAGCCGCCGATCGCGTCGTGGTTCGCGCCCGGCTGCGTGATCCGCAGAGCCAGCCAGTGGCCGAGCGCGGCCGGCGTCGACGCATCGCCCGCTCCGACATTCCGCCAGACCTTCACCGGCGTACCGAGATGAACCTCGACGAGGTCGAGCAGCCCGTCGAGGTTGAAGTCGGCCAGGGCGGCGCCGCGTCCGCGGTCGTAGTCCAGGATCCCCGCCGTGTCGGCGCTCTCCCTGAACGTCCCGTCCGGCTGGCCGAGGAGGAGGTTGCTCGGGTCGCGCAGCGCGTAGCCCTCCTGCTCGCGGACGTTGCCTTTCGAGATGAACAGGTCGATCCAGCCGTCGTTGTTGACGTCCTTGAACTCGGGGTGCCAGGCGGTCGATGGGAGCGGGTCGCCGCCGGCGAAGGGACGGTCGGCGCTGACGCCACGCTTGAGGGCGATGTCGCGATAGCGGGGCTCGCTCGGTCCGCTCGTCAGGGTCTGGAGCCGGTTCTCGCCCTGGCTCGTGAGGAACACCTCCGGATAGCCGTCGCCGGTCAGGTCGTAGCTCCCGATCCCCATGCCCTCGACGTTCACCCGCACCCAGCCCTCGTCCCCGGTGTAGAGGCGCGGCGGCACGCCGGGATCCATCCGCCACAGCTGCTCCTCGCCGTCGACGTAGTAGTGCTGGTCATTGCTGACCCGGAGGTCGCGCCGGCCCGATCGATCCCAGTCGCTGAACAGCATCGAGAGCGCACACCAGCTGGGGGTCAACGGGACGGCCGGATCGTAGCCGCCACGCGTGGCGGCCGGCCGTAGCAGGACGTTGTCCACGCACAGGTCGCTGACGCCCTCGGCAGTCGGGTTGACGTAGTTGCCGAAGGCCATCGTCGGCAGCGTCGCGCTTCCCTCCCAGGTCGCGCTGAACGCGGTGGTCGGCGCCTGCCCGCCGTCGAACGACCAGCGCTCGTTCGCCCGTTCGAAGCGACAGTCGCCAACCCCGCGGAGGAGGACGTTCTCGCCGTCGCGCAGGACGGCGAGGTCGACCTGGCCGTCACCGTCGATGTCGAGTGGGTAGGCGCCGTGGACCGAGCTCAGGTCGGTCGTGGCGGCGTGGATGGCCGTGAAGTGGAGCGCTCCGCCGATCGGCCCGTCGTTCCGGTACAGGACGGCTGCGTTCGTTCCACCGGCGACGAAGACATCGGGTCTGCCGTCGCCGTCGCAGTCGAAGACCGCCACGCCGCCGCCGACGAAGAACGCCAGCGGTCCGTCGTACGTCTGGGCGATCCCGCTAGTCGCCGTCTCATCCACGAAGCGCGGCGGACCGAGGGCAGGCCCGGGCACGGGCGGTCGGCCGACTCCGAGGGACCACGCCCCGACGCCGGCCGCCGCGAGGGCCACGAGAGCGACCACGACGACGGCCATCCGCCGCCCCCGGGTCATCGGCGATCGGGCCGACCGCGGCGTCCGGACCGGCTCGCCGGTCGATGGCTCACGGGACGACCTGGCCCGCGTAGTAGCGCTGAGCCATGGCCCACGCATCCTTGCCGCACTGGGAACCGATGATCCGGCCGTTGAAGTCGTCCGACTGGATGTGGATCCCGCCGTACAGCCTCGACTGGCCGGCCTGGTCCGCGGCGTCGAAGTAGGTCGCCCACTCGAGCCGGACATCGGTCGTCGGGCCCTTCTCGTTCTTCAGGGACCCGGCCTTGATCGTGTAGCCGCTGACGCCGCCCGGGAAGTACTCGCTCCCGGTGAACGCCGTCATCACTTCGGCCGCGGCCCGGGAGAACGTGCTGTGGCCCGATGCGTAGCCCGCAAACGCGGGCGTCACGAACGTCGGCAGCTGGTAGGGGATCCAGTTGCCGGCCAGCATCCACCTGGCGCCGGTCGTCTGGGTCTTCGGATCCGCGGGGATGCCACCCCACGCCTTGATCGCGACCTTGCCCACGTTCGCGGCGAGGGCTTCGTGCCGCTGCCCGGCTGCACTCGACTCCTTGGTGATCACCTCGACCAGGTCCGGCACGAGCGGCAGGCCCTCCTGGTTGAACGCCGGGCCGTTCGGATCGGTCGACTGGCCCAGGCCGCCCATGTAGCGGATCATCGAGATCGGGCGGACCGAGTCGTAATAGCCCTTCAGCCCCCATGCGGCGATCGCCGCGTCGTGGACGGCGCCGTTCACGGCCAGGTAGATCTTGACGTCCCACTGCAGGCGGTCGAGGTTCGGACCCGTGCCGCCGATCTTCAGGTTCGGCGCCAGCTCGTCCGAGACGAGATTGGCCAGGACGTTCCAGTGGCCGGGCGGCGTCTCGGACTTCGGACCGTCGGCCCAGAACTCCGTCATCACCCGGTAGAAGTCACCCTGGTTGACGACCTCGGGAGCGTACGGCTGATTGGTCGCCGGGTTGACAGGATGGCCGTGACCGTCGTTCGAGCCGAGGGAGTTGCCACCGCGGGTGCCCGGGGAGACGTCGATGGTCACGCCCTCGGCCGGATCGAGCAGGCTGGAGTCGCGGATGACCTCGATCGCCTGGTTCTTGTAGGCCTGGTCCGTAGCCGGATCGCCGAGGCGGGGCGGCGGCCCCGGGTCGATCGGGGTGCCGTTCGTTCCGCCCGGCGCCAGTGCGAAGCCGGTCACGTGGCCCCAGTGGGGTCCGATCGCCTGCTGGACGCCGTTCGTGATCGGGATCCCGTTCTGGCTGATCATGTGCTCGAGCTGGAGGGGTTGCCAGCGGTTCGGATCGGCCAGGGTCGTCCCCGTCTGATTGACGACGAGTGGCGCGTTGACCGGCTTGTAGTCCGGCGCCGCGTAGCCGTTGGCCTCGTTCGAGCCGTCCGTCTTGCCGGCGGCGAGGACCGCCGCCGCGATTCGGTTGCCGATCGCGGCCGGGCTGTCGCCGTCCGTGGTCGTCGTCCCGATCGGGAAGCAGAGGCTGTCCATCAGATCGTCGAACTCGTTGAGCGACTCGCTTCCGCCGACCGCCTTGATGTAGCGGGCCGACAGGACACGGTACGCCGCGTAGCTGATCGCCTGGTTGCGAGCCGCGCCGACGTCCGAGGCCGTGTGCTTCTCGGTGAACAGGTCGCCCGACGCGGTCGGGTCGTAGGTCGCCCAGGCGTCCCACATCGCCACGGATGTGTGGAACAGGTTGCGGGCGTGGACCGGCGGGTTCGGCAGGGCTCGCCGGATCGCGTCCAACAGCGCCTCGTCCCAGCGCCGCGCGACGGTCCAGTCGGGATTTGCCGTGATCGGCGCGCACGACGTCGACGGACTGACGAGCCGGCTGGCCACCAGGCCGCCGACCGCCACGACCGCGGCGATTGCGACGACCACCACCGCGAACCGCGTCGATCGACCCCTCTGCATGTCTCCTCCTCGCTCGTGGCGTCCGCGGCTCGCGACCGGGCACGCCCTGACCGTCTAGGCCATGGACCCGGCCAGGGGCCGGGCCGCGCGGTCGAGCGCCACGAGGGTGGCGATGCTACCGCGACTGAAGGTGAGATCGACGCGCGGTTCCGTCCCGTCGAGGATCGCCGCCTGGAGATCATCCACCTCGGCCCGGTAGTCGTCGATCGATTCGACGTCGAGCTGCTCGACCGCATCGTCGCGCCGGATGGTCATGACCGGAGCCGGTCCGTCCGGCGACGGCAGGAACGGATGGTCGAGGACGAGGGTCGCTTCGCTGCCGACGATCTCGACCCTCTCGCGGCCCGGCGCCGCGAAGCCGCTCTCGAAATGGGCGAGAAGCCCACTCGGAAAGCGGAGCTGGCCCACGAATGCCTGATCGACCGCACGGTCGTCGAACCGCCCGAACGCGCCGACGCCGTCCGGCTCCTCGCCCGCGATCCGCCGGGAGATGCTCACCGGGTAGCAGCCCACGTCCCACAGGGAGCCGCCGCCGAGGACGGGATCGATCCGCGGATCGTTCGGGTGGGTCAGGAAGAACGAGAACGCGCTGCTGACGACCTGGAGCGTACCGAGCGTCCCGGACCGGGCGATCTCGAGGGCCTTGAGGGTCTGCGGATGGTGGAGGTACATGAACGCCTCGACCGCGATCCGCCCGTTCCGCGCGGCCGCGGCCGCGATCGAATCGACGTCCGCGACGGTCAGGGCGAGGGGCTTCTCGCACAGGACGTGCTTGCCGGCGTCGAGGGCTCGGATCGTCCACTCGGCATGAAGACTGTTCGGGAGCGCGACGTAGACGACGTCGACCGCCGGATCCGCCAGGAGCTCGGCGTAGGTCGAATGGGTCGTCGCAGCCCCATGTCGCGTGGCGAAGGCCCGGGCGCGATCTGCGTCGCGGCCGGCGACCGCATGGAGCTCGCCACGGGCGTTGTCGGTCAGGGCTCGCGCGATCCGGGGCGCGATCCGCCCGGGCCCGAGGATGCCCCAGCGAAGCCGGTCCGGAGCGGCGGATCGAGCAGCCGTCAAAACGCGGATCCTCCTCGTCCTGGGGTCGGGGGTGTCGCCAGGGAGCGGCACTGTACAACGCCGCTCGCCGAACCTGCCGGCGATCCGCGACCGGCCTCGGCCGGTGCCGGCTCGACGCTCGAATCCGGGACCCCGCGGTGGTAGAGTCTCGTGTCGCCGGCTGCGACGAACCGAAACCGACGTGTCGCCAAGCGCGAAGATTTCCGTCAGGAGGGTGGTAGCCTAGCGCCGACCCAGCGATCTGAACGACGGAATCGGATTGGACGAGGAGGAGCACATGATCACTCGACGACTGGCGGTCGTTGTTGCAGGGGCGATGGTCATCCTGAGCGCCTGCACCAGCACCACGCCAAGCGGCGGTGCCGGTGGGTCCGGCGCCGTGGCCGGCGGCTGCAAGGTCGGCGTGTCCTGGAACAACTACTCCCAGGAGCGCTGGAAGAAGGCCGACGAGCCGGCGATGCAGAAGGCCATCGCGGCCGGTGGCGGGTCGTACATCCGCGCCGACGCGAACGACAAGGCCGAGCAGCAGCTCACCGACATCGACAGCCTGATCAACCAGGGCGCCAAGGTCCTGATCGTGCTGGCCAAGGACGACAAGGGCATCCTGCCCGCGATCACGAAGGCCAAGACCGCGGGCATCCCGGTCATCGCCTATGACCGCCTGATCGAGGACGACAGCACCTTCTACATCACGTTCGACAACAAGAAGGTCGGAACGCTGATGGCCGAGTCGCTGCTGAAGGTCGCGCCGAAGGGCAACTACGCCGTCATCCTCGGCGCCGATACCGACCCGAACTCCGCCTTCCTGCGCTCGGGCATGACCGAGGCCGGGATCCCGAAGCTCAACGAGACGAACGCCGCCGGGGTCAAGGTGGTCTTCGAGAAGAACACCGACAATTGGGATACCACCAACGCCAAGAACAACATGGAAGCGGCGCTCAACGCGAACGCCAACAAGATTGACGCCGTCCTGTCCGAGAACGACAGCATGGCGACCGGCGTCGTCCAGGCCCTCAGCGCTGTCGGCCTGAAGATCCCGGTCAGCGGCCAGGACGGCGACACCGCCGCGCTGAACCGCGTCGCCCTCGGCACCCAGACCGTGTCGGTCTGGAAGAACGCCTTCGCTCTCGGTGCGACCGCCGGCAGCGTCGCCGTTCAGCTCTGCGCCAAGACGGCGTTGACCGCCCTCAAGGCGCCGAGCGACCTGCCCGCGGCTGCGGCTCCGGCGAGCCTCACGGCCACTCCGTTCACGACGCCGGGCGGAAAGACCGTCCAGTCGATCATCCTCACCCCGACGGCCATCACGAAGGACAACGTGAAGGACACGATCGACGCGGGCTGGGCGACGAAGGAGGCGGTCTGCGCCGGAGTCGCTGCCGGATCCACGCCCGCCTGCGGCTGATCCGAGCCTCAACCGGTCAAGTCACGACCTGCTCCGCGGACCCCGCGGAGCAGGTCGCTTTTCTTTCGGGCCTCAT
>DASUPH010000420.1:0-6152 GCA_036276275.1 Candidatus Limnocylindrales bacterium | reverse complement strand
CGGCCGGCGGACGTGGGGTCGGATCAGGTTCCAGACGAACGCCCCGCAGACGATGCCGATCAGGAAGATTCCGAGGATCGCGCTGAACACATAGGTCGAGTTGCCCGTTCCCGACGACAGCAGTCGGTTCCACAGGGTCTGGTAGGCCAGCGACGTCAGACCGGAGACGAACGCGACGAGCAGGGCGAGGTTCGGGCGGGCGAGACCGGTGGAGCGTTCGACGCCCTCGGCCGGCGGCGCCGGGGGTCGAACGGCTTCTTCAGGCGCCGGGTCCTCGGACGGATGTGAGCGGTCGATCGCGAGGGCGACGAGGCCGGCGATCGCCGAGCAGCCGGCCCCGACGACGAGTGTGTTCGTCAGCCCGAGAAGCTCGATCAGGAAGAACCCCGCCGCGATCGTGCCGAGGATCGCTCCGAACGTGTTCGCCGCGTAGAGCCGGGCGAACGCCCTGGAGAGATGGGCGTCGCGCGACAGGTGCCGGGTCAGGGTCGGCAGTGTCGCGCCCATGAGCACGGTCGCCGGCGCGAGGGCCAGGATCGCCAGGCCGAACCGGACGACGGCGAGGAGACCCGGTTGCGTCTCCAGCGAGGCGAACGCCGCCCGGTAGACCTCGTGGAGGAGGCGGAACGTGATCGGCGTCAGGAGGACGACCACGACGAGGATCAGCTCGAGGATGCCGTACATCCGGAGCGTCGATCGGACCCGATCGGCCAACCGCCCGCCGATGAACGACCCGATCGCCATCCCGCCGAAGAAGCCGGTCAGGATCGTGGCCACGGCCTGGGTCGTGTTCCCGAAGACGAGGACCAGCTGGCGCGACCAGACGACCTCGTACATCAAGCCGGCGGCACCCGACAGGATGAAGATCGCGAGGACGAGACCGGGACGGCGCACCCAGGTACCTCCGGGTCTGTGGGGACGAGATGAGGTGGGCCTCGAATGGCCGACGCGTTCGAACAATAGTGGGCACGGTCGACATCGTGCTTCGATGACCGCCTCAGGTGCGCCACACTACGAACATGAGTCCCTCTGGCCACGACGGAGCCGCTGTTCTTGCCGACTGAGGCGATTCGCGCGGATTCGGTGGCTTCTCCCAAACCTCCGGGGCTGGTCGGCATGAAACGCCTGGCCGTGATCGGAGCGTTGGTCGGTTTGGCAATCGCCGGGTCCGTGGCCGCGTATCGCGCCACCGGATTTGACCCGAGCGTCCAGGGTGGCGATGCCTGGAACTATCTGGCCGCCGGCGAGCGGCTGAATTCCGGACATGACCTTTATGGGCTGCAACCCGGTGACCGGGATGTCGTCATCGTCCCACCGTACTGGACGGTCCCGCTCCTGGCCCCTCCGCCAATCGCGGTGATCTGGAGGCCGCTGGCGGCAATCGGAGCGGTTGCGATGGGGCCCTGGGGCGCCCTCATCCTGGCAGCCACTCTCGCGTCCGTTCTGTATCTGATCCTGGCCGGAGGGCTGCTCGGCCTCGCTGTTGTTTCCGTGCTTGCTGCCCCGCTTGTGTTGCTCGCCCTTTCCGGAAACGTCAATGGGCTCGTCCTCGCCGCGATGATCCTCGCTTGGCGGTTTCGGGAACGCCCGAGCTGGGTAGGTCTGCTGATTGCTTTCTCGATCTGGATGAAGCTGACGCCGGCGCTCTTCCTCATCTGGTTGCTCGGAGCGCGTCGAATCCCGGCCCTGGTTCAGACGGGGTTCTTCGTCCTGGCGATCTTCGCCTTGAGCCTGTTGGGCGCAGGGCTGCAAGCGCACGTGGATTGGATGCGCAGTGTCCCGGACTCCCGCCCGTCGCCAATGTCACTGTCTTCGTTGACGGGTCTTCCGTCGGTCGTCGTTGCGGCCGTATCCGCCGTCATCGTGGCGTTGGTGGCTCGGCGCGGCGATGAGCGGCTCACGTTCTCGGCTGCGGCCATCCTGAGCGGATTGGCTGCACCAGCGTTGTATTTCCAGGCCCTCGCGCTCTTGGCGGCGGCGGCGGTGCCATGGATCGAGCCTCATGGGAATCGTCGGATGGACCTTGGGCGCGCGCCCGTCGTCGCCACGTAACGACGTCCTCGTCCCCGGCCGATCGTGGCCTCAAAGGTGGTAGGCCCAGTAGACGCCACCGAGGCCGATCAGCACGCCGAACGCGATCAGCAGCCGCCAGCCCGGCCCGATCCCGACGCCCGGTACACCCACGGACGCCAGCCGTTCTTCGTCGCGGGCGGCGGCGAGGGCACAAAGCGCCCAGACGAACGGGATCGAATCGAGGGCATAGCGATAGCCGTACTGGAGCCAGCCGCCGCCGTAATAGAGGAGCGTCGGGATCAGCACGATCAGCGCCGCCACGGCCAGCCACCAGACCCGACTCGTCCGCCACGGCGCCCGGACTGCGTAGAGGAGCCCGGGGCTCGTCAGGAAGATCGACATTCCCAGGCCGTCGGGCTGCATGAAGGGGAACCTGGTGCTGAACTGGGGAAGGTGGAGGAACAGGTAGTTGACGTTCATCTCGACGTGGGAGGTCGAGAACAGGCCGAGGCGGCGCTGTGCCTCAAGCCAGTCGGGGAGCAACGCGAGACCGTAGCCTGACTCCAGCGGCGACCCGAAGCGGGCCGCGTTGTACCAGAAGAAGAACGCGATCGAGGGCCCAACGCCGACCGCCAGCTCGACCCAGGCGCGCCACGGCCAGCGCCGCGGCTCCCAGATCCGGTCGCCGGCGAGCAGCAGGGCGTAGAACGGGATCGCGAACGCGAGCGGCGCCCGGGTCAGGAACGCGAACCCCGCCAGCAGGCCGATGAGCCAGGCCCGGCGCGAGCCCCACAGCTCGATGAGGCAGGCGAGGGTCAGCATCGTCGCGATCAGCTGGCCCGTGTGCCAGACGCCACCCCGGGTCGTGACCCACCAGATCTGGGTCGAGAAGCCGAGCAGCGTCACGAGCCAGGCCCGGTCGACGAGCGTGCGCACGCCGGCCCGGCCGGCGAACCACCAGCCAAGACCGACCGTCGACGCGGCGAGCGCGGCGTTGATCCCCGTCTCCCACTGGTCCGCGACCTGGGGTCCGAAGACCGCGACGATGGGCATCAGGGCAACGGCCGGGAACGGCGCGAACGGGACGTAGATGTGACCGCCGATCGGGATCACGTCCTGGTAGCCGAGACGGACATCCAACCAGACCCGGCCGTGGAGGAACGCATCCGCGAGATAGAAGAAATCGCCGCGGGTCGCGTCGAAGAACCGGTTCGACAGCCAGTAGACGAGCCCGGCGAGGGCCACGAACCCGAGTCCCACGAGGGTCGGCTGGTCGAACCTCGCGAGCCAGGCCGAGCGCGATTCCGGAATCACCAGGTCGGGCGATCCGAGGCTCATCCGCCGGCCGGCCCCGGCACAGGACTCCGTCCCTCACGTAGCCCGACCGCGAGGACCGCCAGCAGGGCGAGCCAGAAGAGGACCGGATACGTGACCGGCGGCATGGTCACGACCAGGGTCAGTGCCGACGTGACCAACGGGATCAAGACCGCCCACCACCGGCCACGCTCCAGGAGCCACGCGACGGGCAGGAGCAGCAGCATCGCGTAATGGTCCCAGAGCACCGGCGACAGGAGCTGGCTCGCGATCACCGTCGCCATGTACGACGCCGAGGCCGGCGTCCGGACCACGGCGACAAGGACGACGACCACGACCAGGACGGAGCTGATCGCCTGGACCGCCGTCGCGACCCCAGCGGGCAGCCCGGCCTGAAAGACCACCGCACCGGGGGTGAAATTGTGCGGCGTCGCGATCGGATCGCTGACGTTCCGGAGGAGGGCCAGGTAGTCGAACCAGACCGACGGCCCGCCGAGGACGATCGTTGCGAGGATCCCGGCCACGAGGCCCGCCACGATGCCGATCTTCGCCGCCGCCCATCGCCCCGTCAGCGCCGCCCAGACGAGGATCAGCCCCGGCTGGATCTTGACGATGGCGCCCACCGCGCCGGCGACGCCGACGGCAACCGGCCGATCGAGCCAGCGCCAGCCGATCGCGAACAGGAGGAGCAGGAGTGGCCCCACCTGGCCGAGCTTCAGGGCGTAGGCGACGGGCCATGACAGGCCCGCCAGGAGCATCGTGAGCCAGCGGACCGTCGGCCGGACCGGCATGAGGGCGATGCCCCCGACGAGCATCCCGACCGAGATCGCCAGCCAGGCCCAGGTCGCCGCAGCGACCGGCAGGAGCGCCAGGGGCAGCACGGTCAGGACGAACGGCGGCGGGTAGTAGAAGAGCCCGAACCCGCCGGTCTGCTGGACGCTCGGGTCGTAGAGGCGCTCGCCGGCGAGGACCCGGCTGGCGGCCTGGTGATAGGCCTGGAAGTCGAAGCCGAGGGTCCCCGACGAGACCGCGGCCATCACGATCAGCCCGGACACGGCAATGAACGAGAGGATGGCCGCGATCGGCAGGGCGGCTCGCAAGAGGGCGCGGCCGCCCACCGGGCGGCGAGCGTTCCCGTCAGCCGTCTGCTGCCTCCTCTCGTGTGCGTGCGCGCGCGGGCGCTCACGGCCGGGCCCAGGCGCCCCGTCGCCGTCGCCGGAAGTCTAGCGGCGCGTCCGGTCCGTCCGACGCGCGGGCCGCCCCCGCGCGGGCCGCCGCCGCGAGCCGGGCCGGGTGACCCGGCCATCGGGTACGGTGTCGCGGATGATCCGCACCGTGGCCTGGATCGCTCTCGTCGCCGTCTCGCTGGCGGTGTGGCTAGTCGCCGTACGTGCCTACGGGTTCGATCCGGGGGTCCAGGGCAGCGATGCGTGGAACTACCTCGCGGCGGGCGAACGGCTCAATGCCGGCCACCCGCTCTACGCCGTCTCGCCCGGCGACCGACCGGTCGTCCTCGTGCCGCCCTACTGGACGGTGCCCCTGCTCGCGCCTCCGCCGATCGCCGTCGCCTGGCGACCGCTCGCGTTGCTGGGGGAGCCGGCGATGACGGTGTGGGCCGGCGTCGGCCTTGGGGTGACGCTGCTGACGGCGGCCTGGCTCCTCGCCCGCGGCGGTCTCATCGTCGCGGCGATCATCGCCGTGATGAGCCCCTCGCTGGCCCTTCAGAGCCTGTCCGGCAACGTGAACGGCCTGCTGTTCGGCGCCGTGGTCGTCGTGTGGATGGCCCGATCCCGACCAGTCGTCGCCGGCAGCCTCCTCGCGGGCGCGATCGCGATCAAGCTGACGCCGGCCCTGCTCCTGCTCTGGCTGGTCGCCTCGCGGCGCTGGCGGGCGAGTGCGATGACGGGCTTCGCCCTGGTCGCGATCGGCGGCGTGTCTCTGCTGGGGGCGGGGCTCGGCGCCCATCTCGACTGGCTGGCGTCGGTACCCCGTTCGCAGCCGGCGCCGATGGCGCTGGCCAGCCTGACCGGCCTGCCGTCGATCGTCGTGATCGCGATCCTCGGGCTGATCGTCCTCGCTGTCAGCCTCCGTCGCGACGAGCGGCTGACGTTCAGCGCCGCGGTGGTCGCAGCCGCGCTCGCCTCACCGGCGCTCTACCTCGGGACCCTCGGGATCGCGGCCGCTGCGGCGGCCCCCTGGATCTCGCCCGACGGCGGCATCCTCCGCGAGTGGCGGCGACGGACGGCCCTCCGGACGGCGGCCTGATGGGGCGAGCTCCGGTGATGGGGCCGGCGCCCCGGCGGTTCACCCCTGCTCAGCTCGCCAATGGCCTGGCCGTCCTGGTCTCCGCCGTCCTCGTCATCATGATCGTCGGCGAGGTCGTCGAGATCGCGACCCACCGCGACCAGCTCGCGTTCCCCCTCGACGGCGACCGGGTCCTCTACATCGACGCCGCCGCGAACTGGCTCGACGGCCGCGGCTTCTACCTCCCCCACCAGCTGGCCGGGCCGTACGAGATCACGTCCGGGGACATCCTCTACCCGCCGCCGATGCTCCTCGTGTTCGCACCGCTGTCGCGCCTGCCCGACTGGCTCTACTACGCGATCCCTCTCGGGATCACCCTCGCCGCGGTCCTGTGGCTCCGGCCCGTACCGGTTGGTTGGCCGGCAATCCTCTTCTGCCTCTGGTGGCCGACCACGATCGTCGTGATCGCCGGCGGCAACCCCGGGATCTG
This sequence comes from Candidatus Limnocylindrales bacterium, assembly GCA_036276275.1. Taxonomy (GTDB): domain Bacteria; phylum Chloroflexota; class Limnocylindria; order Limnocylindrales; family CSP1-4; genus CF-46. Next base: position 91 of record DASUPH010000420.1, on the reverse strand, counting down.
GCTGATGGCGTTCATGGCCCTCGGTTGCGTCTGGCGGCCGGCGTCCGTCCTCGTCTTCTTGAAGCCGACGCTCGCTCCGTTCGCGCTGTTC
>DASUPH010000419.1:0-6690 GCA_036276275.1 Candidatus Limnocylindrales bacterium | reverse complement strand
CCGCAGAACTCCTGGCCCAGCTCGACGTCGGCCGGCTCGATCGTATCCGTGCCCGGCGCGAGGGAGACGTCCTCGAAGCCATAGGTCGAGCGAATCGCGTCGACCTTGGAGCGGAAGACGCGCCGGCTGGCGGACGGACGGTCGGTCTGGTCGAGCACGGACGGTCTCCTGGCGGCGATGTCGCCGATTCTAGCCGACGGGCGGGCGGTCGGCGGCCGTCCCTTATCGATGGCCGTTGGCCATCTTGGTGGCGTCCGGCCGGCCCCGGAGCCGCCACATGGCCGCGATCCCGACCAGCGGCCCGAGCGCGAGGAGGATCCACGCGAGCCGCCAGCCGTCGGCGCCGGTCGGGTCGAGGAGGCCGACGCCGAGGATCGTCACCGAGGTCAGAGTGAAGCCGATCGCCGTCTGGACCGACAGCGCCGAGCCCGCCGTTCCCGGTGGGGCCAGCTCGGAGACGGCCGACGAGAACTGGGCGGAATCGGCCACGACCGAACCGCCCCAGACCAGGGCGACGAGGATCACCAGCGGAACCGGAGCGCCGAACAGCACGCCGGCGAGCACGGCCGATGAGCCGGAGATCGCCATCGCCAGGATCGTCGTCGTCGTTCGCCCGAATCGATCGGCGACGGCGCCGGCTGCGGCCGACGCGAGGCCGCCGACCGCAACCACCGCAAATGCGGTCAGGGACGCGATCGCCGCATCGGCAAGGCCCGTGGCCGCGAAGCTCGCGAGCAGGAAGATCGGGATCCACGTCCACATCGCGAACAGCTCCCACATGTGGCCGAAGTAGCCGATCGAGGCGAGCCGGACCGACGGCTCGCGGAACGCCGCGGCCGCGATCGCCGGCGAGAACCTCGGGGCCGCCACCTCGAGCGGACCCGGCCGGCCGAGCAGCCCGACGATGATCGCGCCGCCCAGGGCGGCCAGGCTCGCGCTCACGACGACGGGCCGCCAGTCGAGGCCGGCGTAGGCGCCGAATGCCCGGAACAGGAGCGGCAGCGCGACACCGATCGTGAGGGCCCCGTTGACGACGCCGATGGCCAGCCCGCGCTCACGGCGGAACCAGCCGGCTGCCAGCTTCATGGCCACCGGATACACGGCGGCGAGCGCCGCGCCCGTGACGAATCGGAAGGGCAACGCGGACGCTGGATCGGTCGGGACCAGGGCGAAGCCGAGATTGGCGCCGGCTGCGACGAGCGCACCGCCCGCGAACAGCCACCGTCCCGGAATGACGTCCGGGGCGCCGATGGCCGCCAGCCCCAGCGCGCCCGTTGCGAAGCCGAGCTGGGTCACGACCGTGAGCCACGGCAGGTCGAGCGGCCCGACGGTCCACTCCTGGCGGAGGAGCGGCGCCACCGCGGACGCGCTGAATGACGGCGCCATGGCCAGCAGTGTCCCGACCGCGAGGATGGTGAGTTGCGGCCAGCGCTGCGGAGTCTCGGTCGACGCGGTCACTCCGGCCGCATCGTGTAGACGATGCATTCGCCGCGCAGGACCTCCGTCCCGTCACTCCGTCGGGCGATGCAGCGGAGCTTCGTGATCGGCTTGTCCGATCGGGCCTCGAGGACCTCGGCCTCGGCCGTCACCGTATCGCCGATCGGGACCGCGGCCGGGTAGTCCCACTCCTGATGGAGGAAGACCGAGCCCGGACCGGGCAGGACCTGGGCCACGAGGGCGTTGAACAGGGCAGTGGTCAGGCCGCCGTGGACGATCAGCCCCCCGGCACGGGTCGCCGCCGCGAAGACCGGGTCGAAGTGGAGCGGGTTGCGATCACCGCTGATCGAGGCGAAGGCCTCCACGTCGTCGGCCGTGATCGTCCGGGTCCACGTCGCCCGGCTGCCGACCGCCGGTGGCTGCCAGTCCACGTCGATCTCAGGTCCCGATGGTCACGATGGCTCAGATCCGCTCGAATCGTTCCACCGGCAGGACGAAGACCGTCGCTCCGCCGACCTCGACCTCCAGCGGATACGGCATGAAGAACTCGCCGGGCTCCATGATCGGCGGCATCGGGTTGACGACCTGGGTCCGAGCGTGGCAGGTCTCACGGACGATGCCGAGGACGTCGTCGACCTGGGGATCGTCGACGCCGAGGATGACGGTCGCGTTGGACTGCTTGAGGAAGCCGCCCGAGCTGTGCAGCCGGGTGGCCCGGAAATCGCGGTCCAGAAGGGCGTCGACGAGGGCCCCCGCGTCCTCGTTGTGGACGATCGCGACGACGAGCTTCACGGGGCGGAGTATAGGCGGCGGGCGAACCGGTCCGAGACCGCATCGATGCTCGGGGTTCAAAGCTCACGGCATCGATTCTCACCCGGTGAGCACATGTGACCTGATCGGCCCTGGACCCGACTCCAACTGCACCTCTTTCTCGCCCCACGAGCCCGAATCGACCGAATCGGGCCGGATCAGGCCGAATTCGGCCAGGAGATGGGGCCGACGTGTCGCATGTGCTCGCTCCACGAGAATCCGAAGCGGCCTGGACGCCCGAGGCGTCGTGGTCCGATTCGGTCCGGTGTACGATGCGGCCCCGCGAGGTCCGGCCCGCGGGACCCGCTTCCAGGAGGGCCTCGTGTCACAGACCGCCGATCGTCCAAGCCCGCTCGACGCGCTGGCGGCCGGCGTCGCCGCGGTGGTCCGGGGCTCGGACCTCGACGAGGCGATCGGCTCGCTGCTCGGCGCGGTCGTCGCCTCGCTTGGGGCGACGAGCGCGGTCGTCAGCCTCCAGGATCCGGATCGGCCGGACCCCGAGCTCGCCCTGACGATCGGGCTCGACGAGGCCGCCCAGCAGGCGGCGGTCAGCGCGGCCGCAGAGCCGGATCACCCGTTGACGACCGCCGCCCGGGAACGCGTCGAGGCATCGTCGGGCTCGACGATCGCCATCCCGCTCATCGCCGCGCGTGACGGAATCGACGAGGCGCTCGGCGCGATCGCGATCACGTTTCCCGACGGAACCCTGCCGACCGACGCGGACACGACGCTGATCCGGCTCGTCGCCGATGTCACGGCCCTCGCCGTCGATCGGGCCCGACTGGCGTCGACCGTGGCCGAACGATCCGAGTGGTTCGAGCGCCTTGCCCACACCGATCCGTTGACCGGGCTCGCCAACCTCCGGACGATCTCCCGGGTCCTCGAGCTCGAGATCGCCCGGGCGGGACGCCAGGGCAGCGAGGTCTCGGTGGCGATCTTCGACGTGAACGACTTCGGGGCGACGAACGAAGCCGCCGGCCGCGATGCGGGCGACGACATCCTCCGGGCGGTCGCTGCGGTCCTCGCCGGCTCGGTCCGGCTCGTCGACACGGTCGCCCGGTCCGGCGCCGACGAGTTCCTCCTCGTCGCCCCCGGCTCGGCCGGGGCGACGGTCGCCCAGCGGGTCCTCGATGCCGTGGCGGATCTTCCGCCCGTCGCCGGCCGGCCGGTCAGCGTGGCAGCCGGCGTCGCCCGGTTCCCGACCGATGGCACCGACACGGAGAGCGTCGTGGCGGCCGCCCAGGGTGCCCTCGAACGATCCCGGAGCGGCGGCCAGACCGGCCAGGTCGAGACGACCGAGTCGTCCGGGGCCTGATCGCGCGCCCTAGCCGGTCGCGCCGGGCGTGACGCCCGTCGAGATGATGTCGCCCTTCGGGGCGGTGTTCCCGGCGTTCGGCTCGAGCGTCAGGGCGATGATTGCGCCCGGCGGCGTCGGCTCGGGTCGGGAGATGAATCGGGCGGTCCCGTTGGCGTCGACGGTGAAGTCGCCGACCGACACGGGCGCATCCCTGCCCACGATCACCCACGTCGTGTAGACCTGCCCGCCGCTCGTCGCCGTCAGGTCGCGCATCGCCAGGGTGACCGCTCCGTCGGAGGTCACCGCCGCGATCCCGCTCCCGCGCTTGCCCTCGGCCGGCGTCAGGATCACGGAATGGGCGCCCGGCCGGCCTGCGGCATCGATGACGGCGGCGACCGCCTGATCGAACTGGCGGGAGGCGTCGAGCTGTCGCTGGAGGCCGAACCCCCACGCGCCGGCGGCGACGATCGCCACGACCGCGGCGATGCGCAGGGCCCAGTCGAGGCGACTCGTCCGGGCCGCGCGCCGGATCTCGCGCTCCGCGGCCGACGGGAAGGCGGTCGGAGCGGCGGCCGGGGCCGGGGCGGGGGCGGCCTGCGGCGCGGGCGGCGCCTCCGGCGTGGGCGGCGCCTCCGGCACGGGCGCGGCATCGGCCAGTGTTCGTTCGGCACGCGTCCGCTCGGTGAGCGTTCGCTCGGTGCGCGTTCGCTCGGTGAGCGTTCGTTCGGCCAGGTCGGCCCGCGCCGCCTCCATGATTCGATCGCGGAGCGCCGCCGGCGGTTCGACCAGCTCGACGTCCTCGACCAGGACCGCGATGACCCCGGCGAGCTCGGCGAACTCGGGATGCGGCTGCGGACACGTGGCGAGGTGATCGCGAACGGCGGCCTCCTCGCCCGGCTCGAGCGCCCGGAGCAGATACCCGGCCGCGTAGGCGCGGACGTCGTCGTGGCTCATCGGTTCGCGGTTCATCCCGGGGCCTCCCCGGGGTTGATTGGGCCGTCGGGGGCCCCACCGAGTGCGCGTCGGAGCGCGAGCAGGCCAAGTCGGACCCGGCTCTTGACGGTGCCGAGCGGCGTCCCCGTCCGGTCGGCGATCTCCTGCTGGGTGAGGCCGCCCCAGTAGGCGAGCTCGATTGCCTCCCGCTGGACGTCGGTCAGGGTCGCCATCGCGACCGCGATCGCGTCGCGGTCGAGGCCGGCGGCGACTTCGCTCCAGATGTCGGGCAGCGTCAGCGCCGGCGGCGGCGTCTCCTCGCGCTCGGGCAGGGCAGACGTCGGCCGGCGGCGGCGGACGGCGTCGACGGCCCGGTGGTGGACGATCGAGAGGAGCCAGGTCTTCACGCTGCCGCGACCCTCCACGTACCGGGACGCGTTGCGCCAGACGCCGAGGAAGGCGTCCTGGACGACGTCCTCGGCCAACGAGGGGTCGGTCGTGATGCGGAGGGCGATCGAGTAGGCCATGATCCGGTAGCGGTCGTAGAGCTCCTGCAAGGCGTCGAGCTGTCCATCGGTGACGAGTGCGAGGACTGCCCGATCGGCGTCGTCGGCGGGCGACACCGCACGTCCACGAAGGCCGGTCTGCCGCTCGTTCATCGCTGGATGCGTGCCGTTGGCCGGTTTGGTTCACCGGCCGGCCGAAGTTCGCGGAGCAGGCGGGCAACGGATCGCTCGATCCGGGCGGCGACGGCCTCGACCGGCGCGGTCGCGTCGAGGACGACGAACCGGCTCGGCTCGGCGACCGCCATGGCCAGGAACCCGTTCCGGACCCGGCGATGGAAGGCGAGGTCGAAACCCGTCTCGAATCGGGTCCGGTCGTCGGGCGCCTTGCGAGCGAGGCCGACTTCGACCGGAACGTCGAGCAGGATCGTCAGATCCGGCTCGAGCCCGTCGGTCGCGACCAGCTCCAGGCGTTCGAGGTCCTCGAGCGGCAAGCCACCGCCGTAGCCCTGGTACGCCCGGGTCGAGTCCGCGAACCGGGCGCAGACGACCGTCGTCCCGGCGGCAAGCGCCGGCTCGATCACCTCGGCGACGAGCTGATGGCGGGCGGCGTTGAACAGGAAGGCGTCGGCGAGCGGGTCGATCCGGCTCGTCCCGGGATCCAGGAGCAGGTCGCGGATCCGTTCGCCGAGGGCCGTTCCGCCCGGCTCGCGCGTTCGGACGACCGGCAAGCCACGCTCGGCGATGAACGCCTCCAGCCGCATCGCCTGGGTCGTCTTCCCGGAACCCTCGGGGCCCTCGAGAGTGATGAACCGCCCCCGTGCTGCGGCGGACGCATGACCTGACACGTGGCCGAGTGTAAGGGCCGCGCGCTGGGGCGCGCTCACGACGGATCGGGCCGTCGACGCGCGCGTCATCCGTCCGCCTGACGCCGGCGTACCCTCGATGTCATGGGACGTCGAGCCTTCCGAACCGTGCCCGCCATCGCGTTCGTGCTGCTCGCCGGACTCGCCCTTCCGCTCGTCGCGATGGCCCACCCGCTGGGCAACTTCACGATCAACCACTACGCCGGGATCACCGTCTCGCCGGCTGCGATCCACCTCGACGTCGTGATCGACATGGCCGAGATCCCGGCGTTCCAGGAACGCCGGACCATGGACGCCGACGGCGACGGCACGGTCGACGACGCGGAGGCCGGCGCGGGGGCGACCGCCGATTGCGCGGCGCTCGTGACCAGCCTCTCGCTGACCCGCGAGGGCGCGCGCCTCGCCCTGGCGCCGGACGCGAGCGCAGTGTCATTCCCGCCGGGCGCGGGCGGGCTGTCGACGCTCCGGCTCGAGTGCGGCTTCGACGCGGCGCTGGGGGCGGCGATCGCAGGCCCGACGACGGTCGACTTCACCGACGGCTCCTACCCCGAACGGATCGGCTGGCGCGAGATCGTCGCTCACGCAGATGGCCTGGAGATCGACCCGCACGGCCTGCCGACGACGAGCCCGAGCCAGCGCCTGACCGCCTACCCCGCGGACATGATCGCGCTGCCGCTCGACATCCGGTCGGCCAGCCTCGTCGTCCGACCGGGCGCGGCGGTGGCCGCATCGGTACGCCCGACGGCAGCTCCCGCTGCCGCGCCGGCTCGGACCGGCGGCACGGTGCCGGGCGGCGTGTCGGCCGCGGAGCTGCCGGATATCTTCCGGACGGCCGATCTGACGC
>DASUPH010000418.1:0-4460 GCA_036276275.1 Candidatus Limnocylindrales bacterium | reverse complement strand
GGTTCGCTCGCAGGTGCGCGGTGCCATCGTCGAGGCGCTGACGGAGCTCCTCATCCGGCGCAGGGCGCCCGCCCCGGCCGCCGCGGTTCGCCGCGAGCGACGGATCCTCTTCGACGGCGTGCGCGCCGAGATCCACCCGTACGACGTCACGGTCGAGACGCCCGGCGCGGCCGAGGCGATCGACTGCAAGTGGGGCGCGCGCGGGATCAACGCCGACGTCCTCCATCAGCTCGACGACGCGCGGACCCACGCCGCCGACGAGGACGAGCGGCTGGTCGCCAGTCTCGTGGTGTTCGATGCCCGCCGGTCCTGCAACGTCCGCCTCGACCGCCAGACCGCGCCCCACGAGGCGACCCGGATCGTCACGATCGAGACGCTCGACGAGCTGGGCCGATGACGACGCGCTCCGTCTCCCTCGCGACTGACGCCGGCCGGACGTTCGAGGCCGACTATCGGGTCCGGTTCGACGAGGCGGGCCCCGATGGGTCGCTCCGGACGTCGGGCTACATGCGCTACGCCCAGGACGTCGCCTGGCGGCACTCCGAGGCCCTGTCGTTCGGGCGCGAGTGGTACGCCGCCCGGGCGCTGACGTGGCTCGTCCGGGCAGCGGAGCTCGCGATCCTCGCCGACGTCCCGATGGGCACGGTCCTCACGGCCCGGACCCTGGTCGTCGGGATGCGCCGCGTGTTCGCCCGGCGGCGCGGCGAGTTCCGGCTGCCGGACGGCGAGCTCGCGGGCTGGGTCCACACGGACTGGGTGATGATCGACGGGCGCGGCGCGCTGACCAGGATCCCGCCGATCTTCGGCGACCTGTTCGGGGGCGATTCGATGACCGGTCAGGTGGGGCGGGTGGCGCTGCCACCGGCCCCTGACGGCGCCCCGCGCCGCCGCTTCGGCGTCCGACCGCACGAGCTCGACCCGATGGATCATGTGAACAACGCCGTGTACCTCGACTGGCTCGAGGAGGCGATCCTCGCCTCGGACCCGGCGGCGGGAGGTGCCGTGGCCGTCGCCATGCGGCCCCGTCACTACCGGCTGGAGTACGCGATGGCGGCGGCGGCCGATGCCCTCGTCGAAGGGACGGCCTGGGCGGACGAGCATGGCTGGAGCCATCGACTCGTCGACGCGACGACGGGGACGGACCTGTTCCGGGCTCGGCTCGAGCCCGGCACCGGCGATGAGGAGGAGCGATGACGCGGGTCGTGTTGCGCGGTGGGCGAGTCTTCGATGGGACCGGTGCGGCACCGGCCGCGGCTGACGTCGTCATCGAGGGCGACCGGATCGTCGGTCTCGGGACGGGCCTCGACGGCGACGAGGAGGTCGACATCCGCGATCGGACGATCCTGCCCGGGCTGTTCGACTGCCACACCCACGTGACGCTCTCGAACGTCGACCTGTGGGGCGCCGTCCAGCGGCCGTTCTCGATGCAGTTCTTTGACGCCGCCCGCAACCTCCAGGCGACGCTCGCGATCGGGATCACGACGGTCCGAGACGCCGGCGGCGCCGATCTCGGGATCAAGCAGGCGGTGGCCGACGGCCTGATCGCCGGCCCCCGGCTGCAGATCTCGATCAGCATGCTGAGCCAGACCGGCGGCCACGGCGACGACTGGTATCCATCCGGCGCGGAGGTCCTCCTCCTCGGCCCACATCCGGGCCGGCCGTCCGGGATCGTCGACGGGCCGGACGAGGTCCGGCGCAAGGTTCGCGAGCTGCATCGGGCCGGGGCGGACGTCATCAAGGTCGCGACGTCGGGTGGCGTCCTCTCGCCACGCGACGATCCGCGTCGAGCCCATTTCCGGCCGGCCGAGCTCGAGGTGCTCGTCGAGGAAGCGACGGCGGCCGGGATGTTCGTCATGGCCCATGCCCAGGGCGCGGACGGGATCAAGAACGCGGTTCGAGCGGGGATCCGTTCGATCGACCACGGGATCTACCTCGACGACGAGGCGATCGAGCTCATGCTCGAGCGCGGCACGTGGTTCGTCCCGACCCTCGTCGCGCCGCAGGGCGTCCTCGACGCGGTCGACGCGGGCGTCTCCTTGCCGCCGGCGGTCGTCGACAAGGCCCGGATGGTGATCGACATCCATCGCGCCGCGTTCCGCCACGCCGTCGAGGCCGGGGTCCGGATCGCGATGGGCACCGACAGCGGCGTCACGCCCCACGGGCAAAACCTCCGCGAGCTGGAGCTGATGGGCGCCGGCGGGATGGCACCTGCGGCGGTGCTGGAGGCGACGACCCGCAGCGCCGCGCAGCTCATGGGCCTGGACGACGATCTCGGCACGATCGCCGAGGGCAAGCTGGCCGACCTGGTCGTGATCGGCGGCGACCCGTACGACTTCACCGGCCTGGGCGACCGCGTCGAGCAGGTCTGGCAGGCCGGCGCCCGGACCGTCTGAGATCGCCGCCCGAGCGTGGCACAATCCCACCATGGCGATCGCCGAACCGGCCGCAACCGCCGCCCTCCATGACGCCTGGCGAGCCCGGACGCCGCGTTCGGCCGCGCTGTTCGAGCGGGCGACCCGCGTCCTGCCCGGCGGCTCGACCCGCACGACCGTCTACGCGCCGCCGTACCCGCCCTATCTCGCCGGCGGCGCGGGGATCCGGGTCGAGGACGTCGACGGCAACACGTATCGCGACTTCCTCGGCAACTACACGTCGCTGATCCTCGGCCATGCCCACCCAAGGGTCGTCGCCGCGGTCGAGGAGCAGGTCCGCCGAGGCTCCGCCTTCGGGGCGCCGAGCGAACCGGAGATCGCCCTGGCCGAGGAGCTCTGCCGGCGGATCGCCTCGATCGAGCGGGTCCGCTTCACGAACTCGGGGACCGAGGCGACGATGTTCGCGATCCGGGCCGCCCGGGCGTTCACCGGCCGGTCGCTGATCGCGATCTTCGATCGGGCGTATCACGGGACCCACGACACCGCGATGGCCGGCACGCCCGGCGTCCCCGCCGCGGTCGGCGACCTGGTCGTGACGCTGCCGTGGGAGGATCGCTACGGTGTCGACCGGGCGCTCGCCGGGCACGACGCCGACCTCGCCGCGATCGTCATCGAGCCGGTCCAGGGCGCGGGTGGCGTCCGGCCCGCCTCGCCCGGCATGCTCGCGCGTCTCCGCGAGATCTGCGATCGGACCGGCGCCCTCCTGATCTTCGACGAGGTGATCGCCTTCCGGGTCGCGCCCGGTGGCGCGCAATCCGTCAGCGCCGTCCGCCCGGACCTGACGACCCTCGGCAAGATCATCGGCGGCGGCTTCCCGCTGGCGGCGTTCGGCGGTCGGGCGGACGTGATGGATCGCTTCGACGCCCGGCGGGCCGGCGCGCTCACCCACGGCGGCACGTTCAACGGCAATCCAGTCGGTGCCGCGGCCGGCCTGGCGACGCTCGCCGAGCTGACCCCGGATCGCTACGCCGTGCTGGCCGGTCAGGCCGATCGTCTGCGCAGCGCCGTCGCTGCCGGCGCGTCCCGAACCGGGACCGCCGTCCGAGTCGACGCCGTCGCGTCCCTGTTCCAGGTCCGGCTCGGCGACCACACCGCCGCCTCCGCAGTGGCGACGGGGACGGGCGCCGCCGATCTCTTCGTCGGTCTCCTGCTCGAGGGTTTCTACCTCGCCCCGCGGGGGATGGGCGCCATCGCCACCCCGGCGACCGACTCTGACGTGGACGAGCTCGCGGACGCGATCGTCAAGGTCGCCACGAAGGTGTCGGAAATGGCCGGCAGCTGAGCCGCGGCGTCCGGATCAGGCCGGGACGCTCGCGGGTCCGGGTTGCTCCGCGAGACAGGCCGGGCAGAGCCCGAAGAGCTCGAGTCGATGCTCGTCGACCCGGTAGCCGGTCCGCCGCGCGATCTGGTGGACGACGGCCTTGAGCCCGGCGTCGTCGATCTCGCTCGTCCGGCCGCAGCGCGAGCAGACGACGTGGTGGTGATGGCTCCGCTCGCAGGCGACGTACGCGTGCTCGCCCGACGGCAGGTCGATTCGCTCGACCAGGCCGAGTTGCTCGAGCGCCTCGAGCGTCCGGAACACCGTCGCCCGACCCACGCCGAGGCGCTCGGCTCCAGCAGCCGCGACGAGGTCGGCAGCGGTGAAGTGGCCGTCCTGGGCCGTGATCAGATCGGCCAGTGCCCGGCGCGGGGCCGTTCGGCGGAAGCCGGCCCGCTCGAGGGCGACGAGGATGGCGGTCGGGTCTCCCATCGCCGCCGATGATAGCAGTCGGCCGGCCCGTGACGAGACTGTGTCTCAACCCGCAGGGCTTCCGGAACTCGCTTGTTCAGGCCTCGTCCACGTGGTCCCAGCCCCGGAGGATGCCGGGCTCGATGCGGATGACGACCTCGCCCCTACCGGTACCCGTAGCGGGCGGGTTCGACGCGCGGGCTCGCCTCGTCGACCACGCGCTCGAACAGTCGAGCGTAGGAAGCCGCGACCTCCGGCCAGACCATCGGCCGGCTGTAGGCATGAGCCTTCCGACCCAT
>DASUPH010000417.1:0-6482 GCA_036276275.1 Candidatus Limnocylindrales bacterium | reverse complement strand
CCACGTCGACCGCATGGACCCGGGCGGCGCCCCGCTGGAGGAGGACGTCGCTGAAGCCACCGGTCGAGGCGCCGACGTCCAGGCAGACCTGCCCGGCCGGATCGATCGCGAACGCGTCGAGCGCCGCGGCGAGCTTGTGGCCGCCGCGGCTGACATATGGATCGACGTCGACGAGGCTGATCGCCAGCCCGTCATCGACGAGGTCGCCGGCCTTCCGGTCCGTGCGGATGGCATCGCCATCCCCGGTCCGAACCTTGCCGGCGAGGATCAGGGCCTGCGCTTTCGCGCGCGTCTCGGCCAGGCCACGCTCGACGAGAAGCTGATCGAGACGTTGGCGGAACGGTCGTTCGGTCGTCGCGCGACTCACCCGGCTATCGTGGCACAGCCGCCTTCACCGCGACTCATCGCCGATCGCCTACGATGCGGCCGCGATGACCAGCCGACCGGTCAGCCTCATCCTCGCCGCGGGCCTCCTGATCCTCATCGGGGTGTCCGGGATGGCCGCGGGCGGCAGCCTCCTCGGAGCGGCGTCCGGCCGCGGTGTGCCGCAGCCGGGCGTCGGGGGGGCCGTGACCATCGGCGCCGGCATGGCGGCGTACGGCTTCGCATCCGTTGTCGCCGGCGTCGCCCTGCTCATGCTGCAGCGACGAGGCTGGTGGATCGGGGTCGTCCTCGTGGTGATCGGCCTGGCCGGCCTCGTGGCCGTGAACCTCGTCGTCGGCGCCCTCGACTTCGTGCTCCTGTTCGGCGTCGTCGTCTGGGGCGCGACCCTCGCGTACCTGCTGGCACCCGCCACGCGGAGCGCGCTTCGACCGTAGGCGGCCCCTTCGCGGACCATCCTCAGCGCGACATGGCGGTCGCGCGGCTCGACGCTATCCCGCGCCGCCCGGCAGCGTGGGCGCGGCCGCGACCTCCGGCGCGATCGCGCCGATCTCGTCGAGCGTCTCGCGGACCTGCTCGGCGATCCCCGCCGCGTCGAGACGGAGGACGTGCCGCAGGTCCGCGACCGAGCCATGGTCGACGAAGGAGCCGGCCGGGATCCCGACGACTCGGACCGGCACCTCGCGTAACGCCGGCTCGGACATGCGGGCCTCCTCGATCATCTCGAGGACCCCGGCTCCGAAGCCGCCGGTGACCACGCTCTCCTCGACCGTCACGACCAGTCGCTTGCCCCGAGCGTGGGTGAGGATCAGCTCCCGATCCAGCGGCTTCGCGTAGCGGGCATTGACGACCGCCGCCGACCAGCCTTCGGCCGCCAGCAGATCGGCCGCCGCCATCGCCCTCGCGACGATCGGCCCGAAGCCGACGAACAGGATGTCCTGGCCCGGGCGAAGGAGCTCCGCCTCACCGACCGGGATCGCGGCCGGCTCGACGGCCGGCAGCCCGAACCCGGCGTCGCGTGGATAGTGGAGCGCGAACGGATGGTCCTGGCCGAGCGCGGTCAGGAGCAGGGACCGGAGCTCCTGCTCGTCCTTCGGGCTGGCGACGATCAGGTTCGGCAGCTGGCGCTGCGCGGGGATCGTGAACATCCCCTGGTGACTCGTCCCGTCCTCGCCGACGAGGCCCGCCCGGTCGACCGCGATGAGGACCGGCTGGTCGTTCTGGCACACGTCGTGGACGGTCTGGTCGAAGGCCCGCTGGAGGAACGTCGAGTAGAGGGCGACGACCGGCCGCATCCCGCCCATCGCCAGACCGGTCGCCAGGGCGACCGAATGCTGCTCGGCGATGCCGACGTCGATGAACCGGCTCGGGAACGCCGCCTGGAACCTCGAGAGACCGGTCCCCGTCGGCATCCCCGCCGTGATCGCGACGATCCGCTCGTCGGTCTTGGCGCGTTCGATGAGCTCGCCGACGAAGACGGCGGTGTAGTTCGGGTTCTTCGGGGGCCGGACGACCGCCGAGGCCGGCGCGGCGTCGTCGGCCATCGATTCCGTCGGCATCCCGTTCTGCCCGTTCGCCCCGTTGCCACCGTTCTCGGCCGAGGCGCCGTTCGTCGAGATCGGGACGGCCATCGGCGGCAGGGCGGCTCCGTGGAAGCCGATCTGGTCGGCCTCGGCGGGCCGGTAGCCGTGGCCCTTCTGGGTCCGGACGTGGACGATCACGGGACCCTTGAGGTCGAGGGCCGACTGGAACGTCGACAGCAGCGCCTTGAGATCGTGCCCGGGCAGGAGGCCGATGTAGGTGATCCCGAGATCCTCGAACAGCCGACCCGGCTGGGCGAAGTTGACGACGGACGCCCGCAGCCGCTGGCCGAGCTCGCGGACCGTCGGCCCGATGGCGGGGATCCGTCCGACCAGCTCGTCGTAGGCGGTCTTGCTCGACTGCCATGTGCCGGACAGCTTGATCTGGCTGAGGTACTTCGAGAGGCCACCGACCGTCGGGCTGATCGACATCTCGTTGTCGTTGAGGACGATCAGGAGCTGGGTCTTCCGCTGGCCGATGTCGTTCAGGGCCTCGAGGCTGAGCCCGCTCGTGATCGCCGCATCGCCGACGACGACCGCGATCCGCTCGTTGCCTTGACGCAGGTCGCGGGCCGTCGCGAGGCCCTGCCCGATCGACAGCCCGGTCCCGGCGTGGCCGCCGTCGAAGACGTCGTGCTCCGACTCGCTCCGACGGGGGAAGCCTCCGACCCCGCCAAGCTGGCGGAGGGTCTCGAACCGCTGGAAACGGCCGGTCAGGAGCTTGTGGGGGTACGCCTGGTGGCCGGTGTCCCAGACGATCCGGTCGCGCGGCGAATCGAGGAGCCGATGGAGGGCGATCGTCAGCTCGACGACGCCGAGGCTGCTCCCGAGATGACCGCCCGTCGTGGCCACGGTCGCGATGATCGCTTCGCGGATCTCGGCGGCGAGCTCGGCGAGCTCGCCCTCGGTGAGGTCGCGAAGGTCGGCCGGGCCGCGTAGGGTCGGGAGGATCGGCACGGGGGCGGCGCTCCTGTCGGCGGGACTGGTCCTGCGCGGATGGTCGCGCCTCAGACGAATTCGTGCTGGCGGTTGCGACGGGTGGTCGTCGCCGGGCCCTGCCCGCCAATCGGACGAACAAGGGCGGTACGCTTCCGCAGGCGACCGACCGGCCGCCGCACGGGCTGGAGACGACGATGCAGACCAACACGCCGGCCATCCGGGACGTGCTTCCCGCAGGTGCGTTCCTGCCCGGCGACGACGGGTACGACGCCGCTCGAATCTCGTTCAACGGGATCCTCGACCGCCGGCCGGCCGCGATCGTGTCGTGCGCCTCGACGGACGATGTCGTGGCCGCGGTGCGCGCGGGCCGGGCGGCGGGCCTGCCGATCGCGATCCGTGGCGGCGGTCACAGCGTGGCCGGCCACAGCCTTCCCGACGGCGCGCTCGTGGTCTCGCTCGACCGGATGCGAACCGTTGACGTCGATCCGGCACGGCGGCTCGCCCATGCCGGCGGTGGGGCGCTCTGGGACGATATCGATGCGGCAGCATTCGTCCACGGCCTCGCGGTCCCGGGCGGCACGTTCGGGGACACCGGCATCGGCGGACTCACGCTCGGCGGCGGCCTGGGTTGGCTGATGCCCGTCGCCGGGCTCACCTGCGACAACCTTGTCGAGGCGGAGGTCGTGACCGCAGAAGGGTCGGTCGTGACCGCCGGACCCGATTCGGACGCCGATCTGCTGTGGGCGCTTCGCGGCGGCGGCGGAAACTTCGGGGTCGTGACCCGCTTCACGTTCCATCTGACTCCGGTCGCGCCGATGTGGGGCGGTACTCTGGTTTACGCGGCGAGCGCGGCCCGCGAGGTCTACGCCCGGTTCAACGACGTCTTCGCGGCCCATCCGACGATCGGGATGCCGACGATCGCGATCCACCAGGATCCGGACGTCGGCCCGTCGATCTCGGTGATCCTCGGAATCGTCGACGGCTCGGAGCCGACGGAGATCGTCGACTGGTTGCGCCGCGATCTGCCGATCACGTCGGACGATGTGGGACCGAGGACGTACCTCGAGCTCCAGGCAATGGCCGGGATCCTGCCCTTCGGACTTCGTCACTACTGGAAGGGCCACTTCCTCCGGACGCTGGACTTCGACACGTTCGAGCGGCTGGTCGAGGCGGTCAGCGTCGACGACGCGCTCGGCGAGGCGTTCATCCTTCTCGAGGGGATGGTCGGGGCCGCACGGATCGAGCCGGAGGGCGGCGCCGCGTTCGGGCAGCGAGCGGCCGACTGGAACGTCAGTGCCCTCGCAATCTGGGAATCGCCGGACGACGACGACCGGGCGATCGGCTGGGCCCGGCGGGTGAACGACATCGTGGCACCGCTGTCGCTGACCGGCGGCGGCTACGTCAACTACTCACCGGTCGACGAGACGGCCGAGCGGGTCATGGCGTCCTACGGCCCGGAGCGGTATGCCCGCCTCGTCGCCGTCAAGCGTCGCCTGGACCCGGACAACGTCTTCCGCTTCAACCACAACATCCGACCCGACTGACGCACGCGTCCGGCCACATCGGAGCGGCGCCCAGCCGACCGACCTCGGCGGAGAGCGCCGAATCGGTTGGATTGGCGCGTCGAAACTGATTGCGCGTGAGTGCAACGACCTCGAATCGGCCCGGAGGGGCACGGGGCCCGGGTCGCAGGTCGCGTCCTCCCCGAAGGGCCCGGCGCCGCGCTATGTCTCGCTCGCCTCGTCGGCGGCGATGTCGCGCGTCTCCAGGCCGCCGCCTGGTCGGCTGATCAGCTGCTTCACGCGCAGCTCGGCCTCGCCGAGGAGGCGCTCGCAGTGGCGCTGGAGGGCAACCGCTCGTTCGGTTCGGGCGATCGTGTCCTCGAGCGACAGCCCGCCGGTCTCGAGCTCCGTCACCGCCGCGCGAAGCTCGGCGAACGCGTCGTCGAAGTTCAGGGCGGCGATCGTGGGATCGACGGTCGCCGCGGGGTCGGCGGCCGCGGGAGCACCTTCGTCAGTCGTCATGAGGCTCCTCGTCGGCGCGCTCGGCCCAGCGCGTGAGTCGTGGCGCCACGAGCATACCAATGCGGACACCGACGGCCATGAGCACGGCGGCGATGACGAGAAAGATGGCGATCTCCATCACCGTGTCTCGGCCGTCAGCTCGCCTTCGGCCACCCGGATCGCGAGCGCCGACCCGGCCGGCGCATCGGCCGGTGCCCGGACGATCGTGCCGTCGTCTGCCCGGCGGACGATCGCGTAGCCCCGATCGAGGGTCGCCTGCGGGCCGAGAACGGCCAGCGCCGACGCCGTCGCGTCGAGGGTCGAGCGGGCGGCCACGAGCCGCTGGAGGAGCGGACGCGGCACATCGGCGACAGCCGTCCGCAGCGCCGACCGGCGCCGCTCCAGGGCGCCGGCGGCAACCCGCACCGCGCGATCGAGGAGCAGCCCGACCCGCTCCCGGTCGGCCGCCAGCTGGGCCCGTGGGTCGAGCCGGTCGAGCGCCCGCCGTTCGGCGGCGAGCTCGCGTCGGGCTCCATCGAGCGTCCGCCCGACGGCAGCGGCGGTCCGCTCCCCGGCTCGACGGAAAGCGGCCAGCCAGTCCGCCCGGTCGGGAACGACCAGCTCGGCCGCGGCGGACGGCGTCGCCGCCCGCACGTCGGCCGCGAAGTCGGCGAGCGTGACATCGACCTCGTGGCCGACGCCGCAGACCACGGGCAGGCTGTGGGCGACGACGGCCCGGACGACCCGCTCGTCGTTGAACGACCAGAGATCCTCAAGCGAGCCGCCGCCGCGGGCCAGGATTGTCACCTGCGGGAGGTCGTCTTCGTCGCCGGCGGCTCGCGCGCTCGCGAGCCAGCGCTCGAGGCGGCGGAACGCGGCGACGATGCTGTCGGGCGCGTCGTCGCCCTGGACCCGGCACGCGACGAGGATCACCCGCGTCATCGGCCAGCGCCGCGAGAGGACCGTGGCGATATCGCGCCACACCACGCCGGCCGGGCTGGTGATCACGGCGATCGTCGTCGGTCGCGTCGGGAGGGGCCGCTTTCGAGCGGGATCGAACAGGCCCTCGGCCGAAAGGCGCGCCTTCAGCGCCTCGAACTTGATCGCGAGATCGCCGAAGCCGGCCGGCTGGATCGATTCGACATAGAGCTGGACGGCGCCCTGCTGCTCGAACAGGTCGATCCGGCCATGGACGACGATCCGGAGCCCGGCCTGGGGCTGGAACGCGGAACGCGCCCGTTCGTCGCTGAACCAGACGCAGGCGATCGCGCTCCGGGCGTCTTTCAGCGTGAAGTAGGCATGGCCGGCGCTGCTGACCGTGACGCGCCCGACCTCACCCTCGACCCAGACGTCGGCGAGCCGCGGGTCGGAACGGACGGCGTCGCGGATCGCCCGGGCGACGTCGCTGACGTTGAGGATCCGGAGGCCGTACGTGCCGGGCGGAGCGACCGGGATCGCGCCGGGCTCGCTGGCGTGGTCGGCGCCGTCGTCGTCGCCGACGTCGTCCCAGCCCGGCAGCCGCACGCGATCGCCCATGACCCCCATCGTAGTCGGGCCGTCCGAGGCGCGCGGCCGGGCG
>DASUPH010000416.1:0-2911 GCA_036276275.1 Candidatus Limnocylindrales bacterium | reverse complement strand
GAGCAGGAGCTGGGCGAGCTTGAACGCGACCCCGCTGCCGGCCAATCGCCGCTCCGGGTAGCGGCTGTCGGCCCGCTGCGGATTGACGATCGCGGCGGCGACCGGCAGCTCGGCAGGCAGGCGGTGATGGTCGGTCACCAGCACGTCGATGCCGGCTGCCTGTGCCTCGGCGATCTCGGCCACGCTCGTCGAGCCGCAGTCGACCGTGACGATCACCGTCGCGCCGGCCTCCGTGGCTGTCGTCAGCGCCTGACGTGAGAGGCCATGGCCCTCGTCGAGCCGGCTCGGGACATAGGGCAGCGTCTCGACTCCGAGGAACCGGAGCGCCCGAACCATGATCGCCAGGCCCGTCAGCCCGTCGGCGTCGAAGTCGCCGAACACCATCACCGTCTCGCCGGCCGCCCTTGCCCGTTCGATCCGGGCGCGGAATGGCGCGGCATCCGGAAGGAGTCGCGGGTCGAGGAGAGCGTCGAGGGGCTCCGCGAAGAAGGCGTCGACGTCGACCGCGGACGCGAGCCCGCGGGCCGCCAGCAGCCCCACCACGCGCTCCCCGAGGCCATGCCGCGCCCCGGCGGCGATCAGCTCCCCGGAGGCCGTGACGGGGATCGGAAAGCGCCAGGCGAAGCGCGGCTCGATCACGTCGTCAGGATGCCACGGGGCGCTTCACCGCGAGTTCACCGCGGGCGAGGCGCTCCACGACGCGGATCAGGACGCGACGCGGCGGGTTCGCGGGGCGCGCGAGGAGCCACTCCGGCCGAGACGCCGGTCCTCCCAGTTGTGCCAGACGACGAGCAGCGGCGATGCGTTGAAGATCGACGAATACGTTCCCGACACGATCCCGATCAGGAGGGCCAGGACGAAGTTCCGGATCGCCGACCCGCCAAAGAGGTACAGCGCGAGCAGCGTCAGGACGACCGTGAAGCTGGTCATGATCGACCGGGCGAACGTCTGCAGGATCGAGTGGTTGACGATCTCCGCGAACGGCTCGCCGGCGTGGCGGGCGCGGTTCTCCCGGATCCGGTCGAAGACGACGATCGTGTCGTGGACGCTGAAGCCGATGACGGTCAGCATCGCGGTCACGAACAGGGCGTCGATCTCGACGTGGAAGAACGTGCCGAGGATCGCGAAGATGCCGACGACGACGATCACGTCGTGGACGAGGGCGGTGAGCGCGGTCACCCCGAACTTCACGTCCTGGAAGCGATAGGTGATCCAGAGCAGGATCCCGATCGAGCCGACGAGGATCAGGATCAGTGCCTGGTTGATCAAGTCGGCCGAGACGACCGGTCCGATCGTCGTGAGCGACGCCTGCTCGGCGATCGGACCGAGCTCCGTCTCGAGCGCCGTGACCATCTCGCCCAGCTTGCCGTCGGTGGGCAGCTGGGTATTGCCCGTGGCAGGCGCAGCCGACGGCGAGGCACTGGCTCCGGCGGACGCGCTCGGCGCGGGATTGGCGCTGGCTGAGGCCGCCGGGCTGGGCGAGGGTGCGGCGCTCGGCGCAGGCGACGCCGACGGGGCGGACGACGCGGCCGCCGAGGGTGCCGGCGAAGCCGAGCTCGCCGGGCTCGCGGGCGCAGACGCAGATGCGGCGGGCGCGGAGGCCCCGGCGCCAGGGGACGCGCCCGCACTGGCCGACGGCGCGAGGGTCGGAATCGGGGTCGGGGTCGGCTCGGGGGCACGCAAGCCGACTCCCTCGGTCTTGATGTCCATGAAGCCGTTGTTCTGGTGCACGACGACCGCCTGGAGGTCGTTCGCCGTGAACACGTTCGCGACCTGCTCAGCCGTGACGTTCGGATCCTGGAATCGGATCTGCCAGGTCGTCCCGCCCGTGTAGTCGATCGTGAACTGGAGCCCTTCCCTGCCGCCGGTGATCGGCGTCAGGAGGATGAAGATCAGGCCGGGGATCGTGACGAGAGCGGAGATGAGGAAGAACCAGCGCCGCTTCCCGATGATGTCATACAC
The DNA here is from genome assembly GCA_036276275.1 of Candidatus Limnocylindrales bacterium. Classification (GTDB taxonomy): domain Bacteria; phylum Chloroflexota; class Limnocylindria; order Limnocylindrales; family CSP1-4; genus CF-46. Next base: position 949 of record DASUPH010000416.1, on the reverse strand, counting down.
GCGAGCGTGCCTCGCCCCGGACCCGGGGTGGGCGGCCGGCGCCCGCGGCGACGAACTCCTGCTGGGTGACGCCGTAGAGGCTCGCCTTGCGCGACCAGCCCTGGGAGACGACCCAGCGCAGAATCGAACGGGTCACGACGATCGCGCTGAACATCGAGACGAGGACGCCGAGGATCAGGACGAGAGCGAAGCCGCGGATCGTCGATGACCCGAACAGGTACAGGATCGTGGCGGTGATCAGGCTCGACACGTTGGAATCCAGGATCGAGTTCCAGGCCCGCCCGAAGCCGGCCTCGACCGCCGCCGGCAGCGACTTGCCGACCCGCATCTCCTCCTTCATCCGCTCGAAGATCAGGATGTTGGCATCGACCGCCATGCCGATCGACAGGACGAAGCCGGCGATCCCGGCGAGGGTCAGGGTCACGGGGATAAGCCGGAAGATCGCGAGGACGACGAGCGTGTAGTAGACGAGGGCGAAGCTCGCCACCACGCCCGGCAGCCGGTAGTAGATGAGCATGAACAGGATCACCAGCAGGATCCCGACCGCGCCGGCCAGCAGGCTCTGGCTGAAGAACTGCTCCCCGAGCGTCGCGCTGATCTCGACGCTCGACAGCTCCCTGGTCGGGAATGGCAGTGAGCCGAACTGGAGCACCGTCACCAGGTCTGTCGCTTCCTTCAGCGGGTAGCCCTGGATCCCGGGCTGCGAGATCTGGACGTTGCCGCCGGGGATCGCCTCATTGATCTCCGGCGCGGAGATCACCCGGCCGTCGAGAACGATCGCGAAGAACTGCTTGACATGGTCGCGGGTGTAGTCGGCGAAGAGCTGCGCCCCGTGCTCCTTGAGCTTGAACGTGACGACCCGCTTGCCGGTGCTGTCGGAGCCGATCGCTGCGCTATCGAGCTCCCCGCCGGAGAACAGCGGCGGGAACTGCTTCAAGTCGATCGGGTC
>DASUPH010000415.1:0-4834 GCA_036276275.1 Candidatus Limnocylindrales bacterium | reverse complement strand
GCCGATCGGCCGGGGCGGCTTCGACGATTCCGGTCCCTACCGCGTCCCTCGCTTGATCGCTGGTGACATGCCCGTGTGATGCCCCGGGGTCAGGATGATGGGCAGTTCGCAAGGTCGGCGACCGGACACTCATCCCGGCTCCGGCGTCAGCAGGAGGAGACTCCAGAAGCGCGGCGATCGGGGACCGAGAGCCGTTCCGGGGAACCGGGACGAAAGCCAGACGATGCGGCACCGGGCGAGACGACGACGTCGACGGCGCCGCATCTGTCTGTCCGGCGTCCCTCGTCTCGGGCGCATGCGGCGGCGGTGACGGGCGCGCGTCGCGAACGTCGGGTCCGCCGACGGCTGACAGGCCGTTGCAATGCGGCGGCACCCAGCCGTTGCCGGAATGCGGCGCCGTGTGCCCGAGAGTGACGTTCGTACCCGATCTCGGGAATACATCAACTCTTGGGATGGAGGTTCTTGAATGAACATCATTGCGTGGATCATCCTCGGCGCGATCGCCGGCTATCTGGCCGGCTTCCTCGTCAAGGGTGACGAGGGTCTCGGCGTCATCGGCCACATCGTCCTCGGCATCGTCGGCGCCCTCGTCGGCGGCTTCCTGGCCGGCGTGCTCTTCAAGAGCAATCCGATCGACGGTCCGTTCGACCTGAGCTCGATCGTCGTGGCGACCATCGGCGCGATCCTCACGGTCGTCGTCGTGAACATGGTCACCGGACGAAGCCGGAGCGGTCGCGGCGCGATCTGACCAGGCACACCGAGGCGAGGCCGAAGCCCCGCCAACAAGCCCAACGGAACGCCCACCTCACCAGGTGGGCGTTCCGATTCATCAACACAAGGCGAAGGAGCCCCAGATGTCGGAAATCATGGAATCGGTCGACGTCGACGTCCCCGTCCGGACCGCGTATGACCAGTGGACCCAGTTCGAGACGTTTCCGGAGTTCATGGAAGGCATCAAGCAGGTCCGTCAGCTCGATGACCGAACGCTCGAGTGGGTCGCGGACGTCGTCGGCACGGAGAAGACCTGGAAGGCGAAGATCACCGAGCAGGAGCCCGACCAGCGGATCGCCTGGACGTCGATCCACGGCGCTCACAATGCGGGCGTGGTGACGTTCCACCGCCTCGGCGAGGGCAAGAGCCGGGTCACCCTCCAGCTGGACGTCGACCCGGAGGGTCCGGTCGAGAACATCGGTGACGCCCTGGGCCTCGTGAAGCGGCGCGTCAAGGGCGACATGGATCGGTTCAAGGAGTTCATCGAGTCGCGCGGCCACGAAACGGGCGCGTGGCGCGGCGAGGTCCGCCAGCAGTCCAACTGACGGATCCACCGGCGTGCCGCCTGGTCCGCCCATGACGACGATCGATGTCGACGGCTCGGCCGCCGTCCTGCCCGACGCGCCGAGCCGACTCGCTCACCTGACGGACGCCGGCCACCCTCGTCGCCGCGGCGGACCATCCGGCGGCGTCCGTCCTCACGTGGCCGGATCGCGTCGACGGCCTGCCAGCCGGCCCGCCCCGCGGGTCGTGGTTCGCGACGCGCTCCCGATATGCCGACAAGAGATCGCTGCAACCCTCCCACGGGAGGGCGTGACGCGGCCGACAGCAGCCAGCACCGACACTTGGCGGGCGGGCTTCCGACCACTGGGGGTCCGGGAGCCCGCCATTCCCCTCCAACGCCCGACCGCGTGATGCCATGTGGCGGGGCCCGCCGGCGTTCCGCGATCGTGCTCGTTATGCGGATGCAAGATTCGTCGGGCCCGGCGAGAGACGGATGCGTCGTCCCGATCCGTACGCTCTCGGCAACGTCTCGGAGCATCGAGACGCGACACGAACACCACTCGCGTGCAGGCGCTTGTGACGGGGCGCCTTCACCCCGATCCCGCGGACGCCCGGAGCCCCCTCCTCCGGGCGTTCCGCATGTCCAGGCTCGGACCACCAGGGTGCGACGCTCGGCCGATCACGCGCCACACGCGCCCACGAAGAAGCCGGTCGGCAAATCGCCGACCGGCTTCGATCGTTCGTGAGGCGCGGCGCGCGCCGCGCCCCAGGTCTAGATCTTCGAACGCGTCCCGGTTCCGCCGTGGCGATCGAACAGGGTGAAGCCCATCGCCGTCGCCGGGATCAGGGCGAGGACGACGAGGATCCGGTTCGCCCCACCGAGCAGCAGGCCCATCGCCAATCCGAGCGACAGGGAGGTGCCCACGGCGAGAACTTCGTCGGATTCCTTCCGGATCATCTGGCCGGCGCGCTCCAGGGAAGCTCCGGTGGCATTGGCCGCATCGGGCAGTCGCGCCGCGGCGGCCGACGCACGATCGGCAACTTCGCCGGCGATGCCCTTGGCGGTCGTCGCGAGATCGCGCTCGTCGTCGGCCGTCCGGTCGCGGGTGGTGGTCTGGTTGGCAGTGGTCATCGGTCCTCAACCTCCGGTGGATGCGTGGGTGATGACCTGACCGTACGTCGAACGGCCGCCCGCCCAGCAGCAACGACCGCGCCAGCCGCTTGCAGGCGCGTGACAGCCGACGGACTGCAAGCGTGTTGTCACCCGGGCCGGACCGCGGACAGCGGACCGCAACGTCGCGACGACTATTGTCAATGGCAGAGGGCCGACCCCGGCCCGACCCCCGGGAGGTTCGACTCATGGGTTACGAAGACGTCAAGGCAGACGCCAAGGAAACGATGCGCAACGTCGACAACAAGGCCAAGGAGACGTGGCGCAAGGCCGACGGCGACGAGAGCCTGTCCGACAAGGTCGCGAATGCCGGCGACGACATCCGCAACACGCTCGGCAATGCCGGCGACGAGGTTCGCCGCGGTGCCGAGGACGCCCGCGAGGCCACCGAGCGCGATCTCGACGATCGACGCGTCTAGTCCCCGCCCACGCACGAGCCGCCCGCCGGATGTTCCGGCGGGCGGCTTCTTCGTGCCCCGGCTCGGGCGTCGGGGCCACACACCCGTGACGGCACGCATGCCGCTCTCGCCCTGAGCTCCGACGAGCGCCTGCGATGGGACCGCAACACGCCACGCCGGCACGGGCGCCCGTTCGACCACCCGGGTCCCCGATCCTTGACTTCATGCCGGATCGTGACCCCTCAGCCGCCCGGAAGGGCCCCGAGCATGAACATGCCGGGCCCGGTCGCCCGACATTGCCGCCGCGCTCCGGGGGTGCGCTCCATCCGCTGCCGGAGGATCCGGGCCTCACCCAGATCGGGACCGTCATCGAGGGCCTCCCCGAGCCGATCCTGCTCACGGACGAAGAGGGTCGGGTGCACCTGACGAACCGCTCCGCGGATGCCTTGTTCGCCGGCCGGCCCGTCCAGGATCGCGAGGATCTCCTGTCCCGGTTCGATGCCGCCCCGCCACGCGCCGTCGGACCGGGCCCGTTGCGACAGGCCGCCCGGCCGGTGCAGGACCCGCTGACCCTCCGTCTCCGCGACCAGCCGGATCATCTCTTCGCGATCGAGAGCTTCCCGCTCGGTCGGCCGGAGTCGGACCACCAGCCACGGATGACCGGTCGGGGCTCGGTCTTCGTCCTCCGAGACGTCACCGACAGCGAGGACATGCAACCGGAGCGCGAGGCGTTCGTGTCGATCATGTCGCACGAGCTCAGGACCCCATTGACGACGATCTACGCCGGCTCGTCCGTCCTCGCCCGGAACGCGAGCCTTTCCCCGCCGGCCACCCACACGCTGGCACTCGACATCAGCGCCGAGGCGGCCCGGCTATACGACCTGGTCGAGGACCTGATCGTCATCGCCCGCCTCGAGCGACGGGTCCTGAGCCCGCTCGAGGAGCCCGTCCTGCTCCAGCGCGTCCTCGATGCGACGAGCCGGGTCATCGCCAGTCGGGTTCCCGACGTGGAGATCATCCGTGACGGTGCGACCGATCCGCCGCCGGTCCGAGGCGACGCGAACTTCGTCGAGCAGGCGGCCCGCGATCTCGCGGTGAGCGCGGCCCGCGCGGCTGACCCGGGCGTGCCGCTCACGATCCGCCTCGATCATGACGAGGTAGCCGGCGACGTCCGGTTCCGGATCCTCGATCGGGGACCGCAGCTCAACACAGCGGAGCTGGCGCACGCCTTCGACCTGCCGACCGACACCGGGCCGGGCCGCCTGGCCGGAGCCGGGGTCGGGCCCTTCGTGGCGAGGCGGCTCATGGAGGCGATGGGCGGCCACACGTGGGCCATCAACCGGCCCGACGGCGGCGTCGAGATGGGGTTCGCCCTGCCGATCGCCGGCGACTGACGACCCGGATCCCGGGACCGGCCGTCGGTCGCGCCTCAGCCGTCGCGGCGTCGGTCCAGCAGGGCGGTGACCACGTCGAGCGCGATCAGCACGAAGCCCGCCGCGGCCACGATCGTTTCGAAGCGTCGGCCGAGCGGCCCTTCGGCTCGCCGCGTGTCGCGCGGCCCCGCGGCGGCCGCCTTCGCGTCGGATGGCAGGACGCTGCCGGGCGCGCGACCGGCGAGGAGGTCGCGCTCGACCTGGAGCCGCTGGCGATAGAGGATCTCCCACTCGTCGTGGGGTACGTTGAGGACCGCGAGCTCGGCGTCGATCGCCTCGAGCGTCGCCCGTGTCGTCGCCGGATCCGGCAGATCGTTGCCGGGCCGGCCACCCGCCGCGCGGGCGGCGGTGAGCGCCTCCAGCTTCGCCTCGACTGCCTGCGCCTCCGCCGTCGTCGTCATGGAAGCCGCCGTCGCGGTGAGTCGCGTCGCGATCGCCGACCGCGCCCGGGCGACCAGGAGCTTCTTGCCACCGATCGAGATGTCGGACGGATAGAGACCCACCTCGATGTCGTGGCCGACGAGCTCCACGAGATCATCGGGCACGAGGGACCGGAT
>DASUPH010000414.1:0-15334 GCA_036276275.1 Candidatus Limnocylindrales bacterium | reverse complement strand
GGCCGACGGGATCCGCTCGATCGTGGCCCGCTCGCATGACGTCGCCCGCGACACCCTGCTCGGGAACCGGACCGGGCTGACGTTCCACGTCGAGGACCCGGCGCCTGTTGCTCCCCGGGACGCCCGGATGATCGTCTTCGATGGCGGCTACGTCGGCCTCGCGCCGGTCCCCGGCGACCGGGTCAACGTCGGCATCGTCGTCGGTGGACGGGCGTGGGCCAGGCGTTTGCGACGGGACGGGGCGGCGGCCGTCGTCGATGCCGTGCTCGACCGCATCCCGCCGGCCGCAGACGACCCGGTCGGCTGGCATCACGCCCGGCGCTGCGATCCGATCGAGGGCGCCGCTCCGATCGGTCACCGTGTGACGCGCCGCCACGGCGACGGCTGGCTGCTGATCGGCGACGCCGCCGGGTTCCTCGACCCGTTCACGGGTGAGGGGCTGCATCGCGCGCTCCGCTCGGCGGCGCTGGCGGCCGACGCAATCGATGCCCACCTCGCCGGCGACCCGGCTGCGCTGGCCCGGTACGACCGGGCGCTGGCGCGGCGCTTCCGATCGAAGGACGCCGTCAGTCTCGTGGTCCAGGCGTTCCTGGCCCGGCCCGCGCTCTTCGAACGGGCGGCCCACTCCCTGGCGATGCGGCCGACCGTCCGTGAGACGATGGGCCTCGTGATGGGCGATCTCGTCCCTGCCAGCCGCGCCCTTGATCCGCGGTTCGTCGCCTCCCTGCTCCGGCCGTGACGGAGACCGGCAACGTCCCCGAGCAGCCGGCCGGGCGAACTCGCGTCGGCGCCTACGCCCTTTGCACGGACGAGGTCGAGCGCATCCTGCTCGCCCGCCTGTCGCCGGACGAGGTCGACGTCGGTGCGTGGACGCTGCCCGGCGGCGGCATCGACTTCGGGGAGCATCCCGACGCCGCCGTGATCCGCGAGCTCGAGGAGGAGACAGGGTACGTGGGCGAGATCGAGGAGATCGCCGGCGTCTTCTCCCATGTCTACCCGAAGTCGCGCGCCGCGCAAGGCCGCGATCTGCACTTCCTGGGCATCCTCTACCACGTCCGGATCGTCGGCGGAGAGCTCCGCGACGAGGTGGGTGGCTCCACCGACACCGCGACGTGGATGAGCCGAGCGGAGCTTGCCCGGTGCCACCTCGTCGAGATCGCGCAGTACGGGGTCGAGCTCGCGTTCGCCCGGCGCGCGACCACTCCGTGAAGAGCTCGATCGGGATCGACGTCGCCGCTCCCCCCGAGGTGGTCTTTCGGCTCGCCCGCGACGTGGAACGCTGGCCGCGGCTGCTCCCGCACTACGTCGCCGCGCGACGCGAGGGCCAACCAGATGCGGACGGGCGGATCGTCGTCCGGTTCGTGGCCCGCCGGTCACTCCTGCCGCTGCTGGGGCTCGGGCTGCCCGTCGCCTGGCGATCGCTGACCTGGTCGGAGCCGGAGCGCCGCCGGCTTCGCTTCGTCCATCGCGGCGGCGCGACGAACGGGATGGACGTGACCTGGCGGATCGAGCCGGCCGACGCCGACGATGGCCGCTGTCACGTCGAGATCGAGCACGTCTTCCGGCCGCGGGTTCCCGGCTGGGCGCCGCTGATCGATCGATTCTTCACCCGACCGATCGCCGGCCAGACGCTGGCGACCTTCCGTTCGCTGGCCGAGGCACTCGCCGATGAGTCCGGGACCGACGTATCGGCGAATCCACCGACGTGAGCACCAACCACCGCCGCGTCTGGATCACCGGGGTCGGCCCGATCACCCCGATCGGGACGGGTCGCGACGCCTTCCGGGCGGGCCTCCGGGCCGGCCGCTCCCCCGTCAAGCGGATCGACCGCTTCGATCCATCCCCGTTCCGGAGCCAGGTCGCCGCACAGGTGGACGACTTCGACCCGCTCGCCTGGATGCCCCGGAAGACGGCCCGCCAGCTGGACCGGTTCAGCCAGTTCGGGCTCGTCGCCGGCCAGCTCGCCCTCGCCGACGCGGGGCTGCGACCGGGCGAGGACGGCGGCGCCGCCCCGAGCCGGATCGGGATCTATCTCGGCAGCGCCCTCGGCGGGATCGCCTACGCCGAGGAGCAGCATGAGCGCTACATGGAGCGGGGGATCAAGGCCGTGGCACCGAACCTCGCCCTGGCGGTCTTCGGCGGAGCGGCGCCGGCCAACCTCGGGATCGCTCTCGACGTCCGCGGCCCGATCCTCTCGACCGCCAACTCGTGCGCCTCCGGGGCGGTCGCGCTGGGCGAGGCACTCGGGGCGATCCGGGCCGGCGACATCGACGCGGCGATCGCCGGCGGCGTCGAGATCCCGCTCAGTCCCCTGGCGTTCGGCGCGTTCGACATCATCCGGGCACTGTCGGCGGGCTCGAACGACGATCCGGAGCACGCCTGCCGGCCGTTCGATCGCCTCCGCGATGGGTTCGTCATGGGCGAGGGCGCGACGTTGCTCGTGCTGGAGGCCGAGGACGTGGCCCGGGCCCGGGGCGCCGAGCCGTTCGCCGAGCTGATGGGCTACGCGGCGACCTCCGACGCGTTCCACATGGTCCAGCCGCGGGCCGACGGCCGGGAGGCGGGCCGGGCGGCGACCGAGGCGCTCGCCGATGCCGGCGTCGCACCGGACGAGATCGACTGGGTGAGCGCCCACGCGAGCTCCACGCAGCTCGGCGACATCGCCGAGGCGCGGGCCATCCGGCTCGCCCTGGGAGACCGCGCCGACGACGTCCCGGTCAGCGGGACAAAGGCGCTGTACGGCCATCCGCTCGGTGCGTCAGGCGCAATCGAGGCGGCGATCTGCGCCCTCGCGATCCGCGACGGCTGGGTGCCCGGGTCAGTGAACCTCGCCGAGCCGGACCCGGAGATCGCCGCACTCCTGCCGGGTCTCCTGACGGCCGGCCGTGACGGCGCCTACCGCCGGATCCTGTCGACCTCGTTCGGGTTCGGTGGGCTGAACGCGGCGCTCGTCCTCGGGGCGGTCGACGGCTGAGGGCCGTGCGCCCGCAGGGCCGGTCTAGTTCGGTCGGGCGAACGTCCACACGAAGGCGATGACGCCGACAGCGACGACGAGGGCAGCCGCTCCGAGCAGCATGGTCCCCAGCCGCTGTTGGTCCTCGATGGTTCCCTGCCTCGCCCGCACGCCAAGGACCACCAGCAGGGCGACCACGGAGGCGCTCGCCACGACCGACGACCACGAGTCCACCTCACGAGCATAGTCAGGCCGCCTGGCCGCCGGGCCCGATCGGCGCAATCGACGGATAAGGGGCGAGGCGTAGATTCCCGTCGTACGTCAAAGCGGAGGAGTCCTGCCATGGCCGTCGCCACGCCCACGTTTACTGGCTTCCGTCCGGAGGCGATCCAGTTCCTGGTCGACCTCGCCGGGAACAACGAGCGGTCATGGTTCCAGCCGCGTAAGGCGGACTACGAGCGACTCCTGAAGGAACCCCTCGAGGCCCTCTGCGCCGCGCTCGACGCGGAGTTCCGCGCCCGAAAGCTGCCGCTCCGGGCGGACCCCGGCCGATCCCCGTTCCGGATTTACCGCGACGTCCGCTTCTCGAAGGACAAGTCGCCGTACAAGACGCACGTGGCCGCGAGCTTCGGCTGGGCCGGCGACGAGCCGGCCGATGGCGATCCGGCGGGGCGATCGCACCGCGACGACGTGCACGGCAGCGGCGGCTACTTCCATCTCCAACCCGGCGAGATCTATGTCGGCGGCGGCGTCTGGCACCCGGAGACGTCGTGGCTGACGGCGTTCCGCCAGGGCCTGGTGTCTGACCTCGGCAAGTTCCAGGCGATCGTCGAAGAGCCGAAGTTCAAGAAGACGTTCGGCACCGTCGGGGACGACGGTGAATCGCTCAAGCGCGTGCCACCCGGCTACCCCGCCGACCATCCGGCGGCGGATCTCCTCCGGTTGAAGAACGTGACGTTCGGGCGGCGGCTGGCCGATCGGGATGCGACGAGCCCCGGCCTTCCGGTCGTGATCGCCGAGTCGTTCGAGATCGGGACGCCGCTGATGCGCTACCTCGCCGCGATCGGCTGAGGCGTCAGGAACTCAGGCGAGCGGTTTGCGGTAGGTCGCGCTTCGGCTTACGGGCCGGAAGCCGCAGCTCTCGTAGACCCGCAGCGCTCCCGAGGTGTTCTCCGTGTCGACCCCGAGCGCCGCCTCGGTCATGCCCCGAGCCCGCAGGAGCGGGAAGCTGGCGGCGATCAGGGCGCGGGCCAATCCGCGCCGGCGCCACGGCCGCCGGACGCTGATGTGCTCCGTGTAGCCGCGAAGCCGTGCGTGGCGGGCGTTCTCCTCGTCGCTGATGTAGCTCCGGACCTGGCCCGCCACCTCGTCGCCCTCCCAGGCGATCCGCCAGAGCGACGTGTCGGTCATGACCGGGTCCGTCAGGAAGAGCTGGTAGTCGGCATCGGTCGAGGGCGTGTAGCCCCAGTGGTCGCGGAACGCTTCCTGGTCGGCCGCCCAGATGATCGGCATGTGCTCCGGCTGCACCTCGCGGATCTCGAGGCCCTCCGGGAGCGGCGCGCCGGGCAGGTCGTCGACGCTGGGCCGGACCATCGAGTAGAAGAAGCGGACCGGCTGGTAGCCGGCGGCCTGGAGCAGCGCATCACGCTCGGGGGCGAGATCGCCGCCGAACGTCTCGAGCTCCTTCGGGCCCGACGGGTCCCCGGCCGCGATCGCTCGCGCCCGCGCCTCGATCGCATCGACCATCGCCACGAAGACGTCCTGGCCGGCGACCTTCGGGTCTACGAACGGAATGACCTCGTAGATGCGCGTGCCATCGAGCTCCTCGTGCCACGCGGCCCGGCCGTAGCCGACCACCTGCCCGCCGATCTCGGCGATCGCGACATCGGTCGCCGGATCGCAGCGCGAGAGGTTCTCGTAGAACTTTGCGAACTGCTCGTCGGTCGTGTAGAAGGTCTCGCCCTCTGCCTCCCGGATCGCGTTGGCGACGGCGTTCATCGGCGCGTAGTCACCTGGCGGCCGGAGGTGTCGAAGGACGAGGCCGGCAGGAAGCGGGCCGGTTGTCGGGAAGGGCCGGGTCGCGGCCGGTGTCTCGCTCGTCGCCATCAGTCCAGGGTGAAGTGGTCCGGACCCTGATAGCGGCCCGTCCGTTCCTTCTCGATCTGCATCAGGACATCGTTCAGGAGCGATGACGCCCCGAAACGGAACCAGTCCGGGCTCATCCAGCGCGGCCCGAGCGTCTCGTACAGGACCACGAGGTACTGGATCGCCTGCTTCGCGTCGCGGATCCCGCCGGCCGGCTTCATGCCGACCTGACGCCCCGTCTGGCGCTCGAAGTCGCGGATCGCCTCGAGCATCACCAGGGTCACCGGGAGCGTGGCCGCCGGCGTCACCTTGCCGGTCGAGGTCTTGATGAAGTCCGCGCCGGCCGCCATTGCCAGCACCGAAGCGCGGCGGACGTTGTCGTACGTCTCCAGCTCGCCCGTCTCGAGGATCACCTTGAGATGGGCGTCACCGCAGGCGTCCTTGACGTCGACGATCTCCTCGAACACGGTCAGGAAGTCGCCGCTCAGGAACGCGCCGCGATCGATGACCATGTCGATCTCGTCCGCCCCGGCCTCGTGGGCGGCGCGCGTCTCGGCAAGCTTGATGTCTCGGAACGTCTGGCCGGATGGGAAGCCGGTTGCGACCGAGGCGACCTTGACGGTCGAGCCTTTCAGGGCGTCCTTCGCATCCGCGACGAGGGCCGGGTACACGCAGATCGCCGCCACCGACGGGATCGTCGGATCGCCCGGCTGGGGCGTCATCGCCTTCTGGCAGAGCGCCCGGATCTTGCCCGGGGTGTCCTTCCCCTCGAGCGTGGTCAGGTCCATCATCCGGATCGCGAGGTCGAGAGCCCACAGCTTCGACTGCTTCTTGATCGATCGCTTCTTGAGCGCGTCGACCCGCTCCTCGACCCCGACCTGGTCGACGCTGCTGACCCGCCCCAGGAGGCTGCCGAGCGCGCCCGGTCGGCCATCCCAGCTCCGGACGAGTTCGTGGGCGCGCTCACGCGCGAGCGTGTCGGGTTGTCGAGCGGTCACCATGGGACGGTGAGGATACACCGGGGTCCGACCGGTCCCGTCACAGCCGCGATCCGACCCCGGCGCCTCGGCGTAGGGTCTCGTAACGGGAGAAGAGAGGAGGACGATGATGACCGGTCGATCGTTCCGGGCCGCCGTCGCCCGCGTGGGCGGCGCGGGGCTCGCGGCCCTGCTCATGGCAGTCGGCGGCGTGTCGAATGTCGTCGCCGCCGATCACCCCGTCGACATCGCGGGTTTTGCCTTCTCGCCGGGCTCGGTCACCGTCGCCGTCGGCGATACCGTCACGTGGTCGAACGCTGATGTCCAGAGCCACACCGCGACGGCCGACGACGCATCGTTCGACACCGGCACGATCGCCGGCGGGACGTCGAAATCGGTCAGCTTTGCGACGGCCGGGACCTTCGCGTACCACTGCAAGATCCATCCGTCGATGACGGCGACGATCGTCGTCGACGCGGCGGCCCAGCCGAGTGCGGCGCCCACGCCCGCGCCGCCCGCAGCGGCGACGCCGAGGCCATCCCCGCCGGCAGCGCCGGCGACCGATGCCGCGGCACCCGCGCCGCCCACGACCGACCCCGCGGGGTTCGGGGTATTCGTGCTGGCCGCCCTCGGCGGCCTCGTGTTCGCCGGCCGACGGCTCGGGCGCAGGTTGGTGTAGGCGAGCTGCTGCCCGCTAGCGGCCCGCTCGGACCTTCGGCAGCGGCGGCAGGCCGCGCTTGCCGTCGACGAGGAAGTGGCGGAACCAGTCGCGGACGACCGACAGGTTCTCGGCCCGCCGGAAGGGCGTCCCGGACCGGGTCAGCTCGTGCGTCTCCTCCGGCACGCGAAGGAGCCGGACCCGCCGCTTCCTAGACCGGACCACGGTGAAGAGCGCCTCCGCCTGGCCGATCGTCGTCCGGATGTCCTTCTCGCTGTGCTGGATCAGGAGCGGCGTCCGGATCCGGTCGGCATAGGTGATCGGCGAGATCTCGCGAAAGTAGGCCGGGTCGGCCCACGGCGTCACCCCGAACTCGTACGTCGACCACCAGCCGCTGCTGATGTCGCCGGTCAGCATCAGCATCGCCACGTCGCTCACGGATCGGCACGTCATCGCCGCGGCGAACCGGTCGTCGTGGCCGACGATCCAGTTCGTCAGGTAGCCGCCGTACGAGCCGCCCGTGACGCCAAGACGGGCGGGGTCGGCGAGGCCGTCGGCGACCAACGCGTCGATGCCGGCGATGACGTCGCGCATCGGGCCGGGACCCCAGTCGCGGATGTTCGCCTCGTTGAACTCCCGGCCGTAGCCCTCGGATCCTCGTGGATTCGAGAAGAAGACGCCCATCCCCTCCCCGGCGAGGATCTGGAACTCGAGCGTCGGCGACCAGCCGTACAGCGTGTGCGGGCCGCCGTGGATCTCGGTCACGACCGGGCCGCGGCCCTTCGCTCGTCGACCGTCGCCGCCGGCTGCCAGGAACCAACCCTGGATCGGTCGGCCATCGACGGTCACCGAGCGCTCGACCGGCTGGCGCAGCTCGACCTCGGCGAAGAGCTCCCGGTTGAGCTCGGTCAACCGGCGTGGCGTGCCGCCGGCTCCGTCGCGGAGCCAGAGGTCGCTGAGCTCGGTCGGCGAGGCGCGGAGCCAGACGGTTCGGGTCGTGGATCGGGCCCGGCCGAGGTCGACCTGGTCGAAGGACGGGAGGTAGTGCCGACCGCTCGTCAGCTGCTCGACGGCGCCATCCTTGGCGGCGATCCGGAAGAGCTCCATCGAGCCCTGCCGCGGCGCAAGGAACGTGATCCAGCGACCGTCGCCGGAGACGACGAGCCGGGGGTCCTCGCCGGGAATGATGTCGCTGTTCATCGTCGAGGCCAGCATCAAGTCGTGGCGGCCGGACAGGTTGCGACCGCCGTGTCCCGCCCCGGCGTCGGAACCGTCGGCGGCGACGAGCCAGAGATCGCTCCGGTAGAAGTTGTCGGGCAGGTAGCCACCGATCGCGGCGACGGTCCGGCCGTCGGGCGACCAGGTCGGGGCGAACAACACGGCGGCGTCGCCGGTCAGCCGTGTCGTGGCGCCGCTCGCCACGTCGACGACGACGAGATGCGAGCGCGGCTCGAGATCGTGGTCACGCCGCAGGTTCGTCGAATAGACGATCCGTCGGCCGTCGGGTGACCATGCCGCGCCGCCGATCCCGGCCCGTTCTGCGGTCAGACGCCGCGCCTCGCCGGTCGTGCCATCCACGATCCACAGTTGGGCGATCTGGTGGTAGACGAATCCGGCGCCGTTCGCGAGGTAGCCGAGCCGATCGAGGAAGTGGTAGTCCGACGTCGGCGGATCGCCCGGCTTCGGCTTTTCCGTCTTGCCCCGTCGCTTCGTGTCCTCCTCGCGGGTCGCACCCTGCGAGCTCGTCAGCACGAGCAGTTGCCGGCCGTCGGGCGACCACACGAAATCGCGGACGCCCCGCGGCACGTCGGTGAGACGCGTCGCCTCGCCGCCCGCGAGTGGCAGGAGATGGATCTGCTGGCTGTCCTCCCGATCCTTCGCGTCGCCGGCGGTCGGCTCCTCCTCGACGTGGAGACGACGGTCCGAGAGAAAGGCCAGCGTCCGACCGTCGGGCGAGAAGCGGTGGTGGCCGTCGTGGCGGGCGCCGAGAGTCAGGCGGCGTGGCTCGCCACCGGCGGCGTCGACCGCCCAGATCGCGTTCCGGTAGCCGTCCTTGCCGGGCGCGACCGTCTGGAGGCCGAACGCGATCAGGGCGCCGTCCGGCGAGAGGCGCGGATCCGTCGCGATCCGGAGCCGATAGAGGTCACCGGGTCGGAAGGCGCGGGTCGCGGGTCGAGTCGCGGATCGAGTCACGGTCGGCGGCCTCCGAGGGCGCCCGACGGGTCGGGCGGGCATGGTCGGCGGATCGGGCGTGGCGACAGGAGCGCCTCTGTCGCAGGCGCGGCGCGTGGCGAGCGAGGGTCGCGCAACCGATGTGTGGTCGCGACGGCGACGAGTCTAGCGCTACCATCGGCCGACGATGCGCGACCAGCTGTCGTTGCGGCTCGAACCCGAGATCGCGTCGCTGCCGAACCTCCCCGACGGTCTGCGGCCGATGCTTCCGCGACCGATCCCGGAGCCGTTCGATTCGCCGGCCCACCTGTTCGAGCCGTCATGGGGCGGGCTGCGGGCGCTCGCCTTCATCGGGCCGGCCGACGTCGCCGGCAGCGGCGACGTCCGGATCATCGACGGCGAGGGCCGGGACGTCGGCGCCGCACTGCCCGAGCTGGCGGGGATGGCGGTCCGGCTCGATGCCCGCTCGGCGGTCCTCGACGGCGAGCTGGTCGCGGTCGACGACGCGGGTCGGGCCGATGGTGAGGAGCTGGCCCGGCGGATCGCCGGCGGCCGCGGCCGGCCGGTCGCGTTCCTGGCCTTCGACCTGCTCCACCTCGACGGCCGCTCGCTGCTCTCGGCGCCGCTCCACAAGCGGCGCGACCTGCTGCGGCGGGTGCTTCACCCGGGTGACGAGGTCCTGGCCGTGCCCGCGATCGCGGCCGAGGGGCGGGCACTCCACGACGCGGCCGCGGCCCAGGGGATCGCCGGGGTGATGGCCCGCCAGCGGACGAGCCCCTACCTGGCCGGTGTCCGGTCGCGCCTGTGGCGGTTCATCCCGGCATCACCGCTCGCCGCGGACCAGCCGGTGCCGATCGACTCACTGGCGGTCGCGAGACGGGACGCGGAGGATCTCCAGGCCACGGCCGCCGCCCCGGTCGTCGCGCTGATCCGGCGGTTGCCCCTCCTCTTCGACGAGTAGCGGCCCGAGCCGCGAGGCGCCGCCCTGCCTTGGCTCGAGGTCGTTCCCATGCCACGGGAGTCAGCGACATCACGGACGTCCCGACCGCGTGATCTGGTCCGAATCCGGCTCGATTCGGGCGATCCTGCCCATGTGGTGGGAAGAGTCCGCATCTCGAAGGCCTGGCACGTCAGATGTGCCCGCCCGGTGGGAATCGGACTGGGCAGCGCAAGCCTCAGGGCCGATGTACGCCCCACGAGCACAAGCGACGAGGGCGGCGTCCAGAGCGCGCGAATCGGCCTCGATTCGGGCCGAATCCGGTGATCCTGCTCGCGGGGCGAAAAGAATCTGCCGTCGGCTGGTCAGACACGTCGCATGTGCTCGCCCCACGTAAACCCGAGATCCGCGACGAACGCGGCGAACGGCGATCAGCCGCGGCGGGCCGCCGCCACGTAGGCCCGGAGCCCGGGTCGCTGGCCGTAGAGAAGGACGCCGGCGGCATAGATCCGGATCGCTACGACAGCCGTCGCCCCGATCGTCAGGACCAGGAGCGTGATCGAAATCACGAGCTCGTACGGCTCGACCCGGCCGACCGAGAGCCGAGTCAGCATCACGAAGGGACTCCAGAACGGGACGTACGAGGCGAACCGGATGAACCCGGTGATCCCACCCGTGAGGGCGAGAATCGCCTGGATGTAGCCGACGATCGCCAGCAGGCTCAACGGCAGGGCAATGATCTGGAGGTCCTCCGGGCGGCTGACGAGCGAGCCGGCCGCCGCGTAGATCAGGGCATACAGGGCGAAGCCCAGGACGTAGTACGTGGCAAACGCCAGGAGGAGACCCGGCGAGAGTGCCTGAAGGGACGGGGAGATCCCGGCACCCGGCCCGAGGATCGCGGTCGCGATGCGGTCCTCGAGGAGCAGGGTCAGGATCGCCGGGGTGAGGACGAGCAGGTACTGCGTCGCACCGGCCGCGCCGATCCCGATTGCCTTGCCGACGACGAGCTGGCGCGGCGACGCCGCACTGATCAGGAGCTCCATCACCCGACTCGACTTCTCGGCGACGACGCCGGCCGCGACCCACATCCCGTAGATGACGATCGTGATGAAGATCAGGACGCCGAAGACCGCGCCGACGATCAGCCGGCTCGCGAAGTTCGAGGCGCTGAATGGGGCCGATCCCGCTCCCGCGCCGCTCGAGCGGAGCAGATCGAGCTTCGGCAGCTCGAAGCCGCTGACGGCGTTCCGGCTGCTGTAGTCGAGGAGGGCCACGCCGAAGACCGCGATCGAGAGGGCCTGGACCTGGCCGTCCCCGATCGTCTCGCCCATGTGGAAGGCGAAATCGAGCCGGCCATTGGCCTCCCGCGTCGCGACGAGGGCCGCCTCGAACTGGCGGTCGTCGACCGCCCGGATCGCCCCGTCGGCCGTCGCCAGCTGGATGATCTCGAACTGCTTCGCCGGCTGGTTGAGGAACACCTCGAGGTTGCCCATCGTCGCCCGGGCCAGCGCCTGGTCGTCGGCGACGATCGCGACCCGGCTGACTGTCCCTTTCTCGGCGAGCTTCGCGGCGATGGGCAGCAGGGCGACGAAGATCGCGAGGATCGTCAAGGTCACCGTCGAGACGGCGAAGAGTCGCGACCGGACGAGCTCGAGATACTCGCGCTGGGCGACAAGGGTCGTGTTCGGGAAGATCGGCTCGTCACGACCGGGTGGCCGCAGTCCGACCGGATCGCGCCGGTCCTGGCGGCCGTCGACATCGTCCGGCCCGCCGCGGCTGACACCGCTCACGCCGCGTCCTCCCCGTGCGCACCCGGCTCGGCCGACGCCGCGAGGTGCAGGTCCTCATCGGCCGGCCGGCCAACGTGGTCGATGAAGATCTGCTCGAGGGACATGTCCGCGACCTCGAAGTGGGTGACGTGCGCCCCGGCTGCGATCGCGGCCGCGAGGACGGCCTCGGGCTCGGTCCCGTCGTCGAGCTCGATCTCGGTCCGGTCGATGCCCGGACGAAGCACCCGGGCGCCGGCGACGCCGGCCAACCATGCGAGCCGATGATCGCCCTCGACCGAGAGGTGGACCATCCGTCGGCCACTGGCCCTCTTGATCTCGCGGAGGGGCCCGCCGACGACGACCCGGCCACGATCGACGATCGCGACCGACTCGCACATCGCTTCGACCGTCTCCATCTGGTGGGTCGAGAAGATCAGCGTCCGGCCCTCGTCGCGGAGCTCGAGGAACGCCTCCCGGAGGAGCGCGACGTTGACCGGGTCGAGACCCGTGAACGGCTCGTCCATCAGGAGGACGGGCGGTCCATGGAGGATCGCCGAGATCAGCTGGATCTTCTGCTGGTTGCCCTTCGACAGCTCCTCCGCCTTGCGCTCGGCGAGCTCGGGGACCCGGAGACGGCGAAGCCAGCTCATCGCATCGCGCCGGGCGAGATCCTGCGGCACCCCGTGCAGCCCGGCAAAGAAGACGAGCTGGTCGATCACGACCATCCGCGGATAGAGGCCGCGCTCCTCGGGGAGATAGCCCCACGTGTTGCGTGGCAGCCGACGGGTGTCCGTCCCGTTCCACACGACCCGGCCCCGGTCGGCAGCCAGGACGCCGATGGCGATCCGCATCGTCGTCGTCTTGCCGGCCCCGTTCGCGCCGAGGAAGCCGAAGATCTGGCCGGTCGGGACCTCGAACGACAGTCCGTCGAGGGCGACGACGTTCCCGAACCGCTTATCGAGGTCTTCGATGATCAGGCTCACCGATCGAGGATAGCCCGGTCCGACCGGCATCGCCCCGGGACGATGGTCCCAACGCATGCGATGATGACCCTCAATGACCACGTCGAGCGGATCGAGCGCCACCAGCCCGATGCCGGATGCAGCCACGCCCTCGCCGACCACGCCCCTCCGGATCCATGCCGATCGGGCCGCCGGGACGCTCGCGATCGCGTGGGCCGACGGCCACGAGTCGCTCTACCAGGCGACTCCACTGCGCTGGCTGTGCCCCTGCGCCTTCTGCCGGGGCGAGGCCGGGATGCCAGGCTGGCTCGACGGCGGGCCGACGCTGACCGCCGAGCAGACGAGGCTCACGGACATCCACCTGGTCGGCAACTACGCCGTCTCGCCCCACTGGGGCGACGGCCATCACACCGGGTTCTACACGTTCCGATTGCTCCGCGAGCGATGCCCCTGCGCGGAGTGCAGCGCGCGCAGGAGCGAGTCGACCCACCACCACGAATGAGGGACCAGCCATGATCGTCGCCACTTCTCCATTCATTGCCGGCCACCGGGTCACCGAGACGAAGGGCCAGGTCTTCGGCCTCGTCGTCCGCAGCCGCGGCTTCTCCGGCAACCTGATCGCCGGCCTGCGGTCGCTCGGTGGGGGCGAGATCAAGGAGTACACGTCGCTCCTCGAGGACACCCGCCGGCAGGCCCTCGATCGGCTGGTGAAGAACGCAACCCTGATGGGCGCCAATGCCGTCATCTCGATGCGTTTCGACAGCTCCGAGATGGCGACGACGATGACCGAGATCGTCGCCTACGGGACCGCCGTCGTGGTCGTCGCCGATGCCGACGCGCCCCAGGCCAGCGAGTAGCCCGGCCCCGGGACGGGCCCGGGCGCTGCGCGAGGAGCAGGCAGCGGTGAAGCGATGCTGAGCTCGACCACCCGGCTGGTCGTCGGGATCGTGGCGGTCGTCCTGATGGTCGCGGGCCTCGGGCTGATCGCGATCGGCCCGACCGCCGGCGTGTCCGGGTTCTGGCTCACGGTCACCGGAGCGGCGGTGCTGGTGTCTCTCGCGATCGAGCGCAACCGCTATCGATCCGAGGAGGCCGACAGCACCTTCGAGCCGGTCGGGCCCGGTGGCGGCGAGCCGCGGAACGATCTCGAAGGGCGCTTCCGGCCGACCGACGAGACGTTCGTCGATCCGACGAGCGGCCATCGGATGCGGGTCTATCTCGATCGCCGGACCGGCGAGCGGCGCTACGTGGCGGAGGCCTGAGCCAGCTTCGGGAGCCACCCGACGGACCCGCAACAGCGCCGTGCTATCCTCGCCGGCCGGGCGCCGTCCGCCCTCCCACGAGAGCCGGAGCCGATCCGCAGCCACGATGACCGCCGTCGCCGCAACCTCCGGATCCATCGTCCCGCCTGAGCGGCCGCGGTCGGCCAAGGCCGATGCGCGCAAGACGCTCAAGCCGCGGCGAGCGATGCGCGACGTCTACATCAACCGCGAGCTGTCGTGGCTGGAGTACAGCAGCCGGGTTCTCCACGAAGCCGCCGACGCCCGCACCCCGCTGCTCGAGCGCGTCCGGTTCATGACGATCTTCGCCTCGATGCTCGACGAGTTCTTCCAGATCCGGATGAGCGGTCTCCGCCAGCAGGTCGCGGCGGGGTCGCTCGCCCTGTCGCCCGACGGTCGGACGGCCGCCGAACAGCTCGCCGCCGCACGAGCCCGCGTCCTGGAGCTCGTCGCCGAGCAGTCGGCGATCTACCTGGAGCTGCGCAAGGGCCTCGCCGCGGCCGGCATCGAGCTCGTCAAGTACTCCGCGATCCCGGAGCACCACGAGACGCTCCGGCGCAGGTTCCTCGACGAGATCTTCCCGGTCCTGACGCCGCTCGCCGTCGATCCCGGCCACCCGTTCCCGTACATCTCGACCCTCAGCCTCTCGATCGCGGTCGGGCTGCGCGATCCGGAGTCCGGCGAGCACAGGTTCGCCCGGGTCAAGGTCCCGCCGGTCCTCAACCGGCTGATGGAGGTCGAGCCCCACCGGTTCGTCCTGATCGACCAGGTCATCGAGGCGAACCTCGACGTCCTCTTCTCCGGCATGGAGATCCTCGACCACCATCTCTTCCGGGTGACTCGCAACGCCGACATCGCGATCGAGGAGGACGAGGCCGACGATCTCCTGCTGGCGATCGAGGAGGAGCTCCGCCGCCGCCGCTTCGGCGAGGCCGTCCGCCTCGAGGTCGAGCGGTCGATGCCGGGCGCCACCCGCCAGATCCTCCTCCGCGGGATCGGCCTCGGCGAAGACGACTGTTACGAGATCCGGGGGATGCTGGACCTGACCGGTCTCCACGGGATCGCCGAGCTCGACCGGCAGGACCTCAAGAGCCCGCCGTGGACGCCGGTCACGCCGGCCCGCCTCGTCCCGCCGGACGACGACGAGCCGGCCGACGTCTTCGCCGCGGTCCGATCGGGCGACATCCTCGTCCACCACCCGTACGAGAGCTTCTCCGCGTCGATCGAGCGGTTCATCGGCCAGGCGGTCGACGATCCCGAGGTCCTCACGATCAAGATGACCCTCTACCGGACGTCGGGCGACTCGCCGATCGTCCGCGACCTGATCCGGGCGGCGGAGCGCGGCAAGCAGGTCGTCGTCCTCGTCGAGATCAAGGCCCGTTTCGACGAGGAGGCGAACATCGTCTGGGCGCGCAAGCTCGAGCAGGCGGGCGCCCACGTCGTCTACGGGCTGGTCGGGCTCAAGACCCATTCGAAGGTCGCGCTCGTTGTCCGCCGCGAAGGCTCCGGGCTCCGCCGCTATGTCCATATCGGGACGGGCA
>DASUPH010000413.1:0-3887 GCA_036276275.1 Candidatus Limnocylindrales bacterium | reverse complement strand
GTACCTCGACTCCGGCCCGGCTCAGGGCGCGACCGTCGTGGCCGACGGCCGCGAGCACCCGCTCTACAAGGAGAGCGAAGGCTTCTTCCTCGGCGCCTCGCTCATCGATTACGTCTCGACGGAGATGGACGCCTACCGCGAGGAGATCTTCGGGCCCGTCCTGACGGTTGTCCGGGTCGACACCTACGACGAGGCCGTCCGCCTCGTCAACGACAACCCGTACGGCAACGGCACCGCGATCTTCACGCGCGACGGCGGCGCGGCCCGCCAGTTCCAGTTCGAGGTCAACGCGGGGATGGTCGGGATCAACGTCCCGATCCCGGTCCCCGTGGCGTACTACAGCTTCGGTGGCTGGAAGAGCTCGCTGTTCGGCGACCTCCACATGTACGGCCCGGAGGGGATCCAGTTCTACACCCGGGCCAAGATCGTGACGAGTCGCTGGCCCGACCCCGGAACCTCGAAGATCGACCTCGGCTTCCCCCGCACGCGCTGATGACCCTGACCGGGTCGCCGGCGCCGCCGCTGGCCGATACTCCGCTCGGTCGGACGATCGCCACCACCGCGACCGACATCTGGAACGATTCGTGCGCGATCGACGAGCTCGAGTACGCGATCTCGTACGGCGCCGTCGGGGCGACCGCCAACCCGACGATCGTGACCGATGTCTGGAAGAAGGACCCGGCCCACTGGCGTGATCGCGTCCTCGCGTTGGCCGCGGAGCGACCGACCGCCGCGGAGATCGAGCTGGCGTGGGCCGTCGTCGATGAGATGTCGATCGCCGGCGCGCGGCTGCTGATCCCGGCCTTCGAGACGCACGCCGGCCGCCAGGGTCGCCTCTCGACCCAGACCGATCCGACCTTCTACCGATCGGCCGACCGGATGCTCGCCCAGGCCCTCGGCTTCGACCGGATCGCCCCGAACATCATCGTGAAGTTCCCGGCCACGTCCGCCGGTCTCGATGCGATGGAGGAGGCGAGTGCGGAGGGGGTCAGCGTCAATACGACGGTCTGCTTCTCCGTGGCCCAGGCGGTCGCCGCGGCCGAGGCGATCGAGCGGGGTCTGCGGCGGCGAGCGGCCGCGGGTCAGCCGATCGAGAGGATGGGTCCGGTCGTCACGATCATGATGGGCCGGATCGAGGACTGGCTGCGGCTGCAGACGGAACGCGACGGGATCGTCGCGGACCCGACCGCGCTGCCGTGGTCCGGGGTCGCGGTCTTCAAGCGGGCCTACGGCCTGTTCCGCGAACGCGGCTACACGGCGCGTCTCCTCGGCGCGGCGATCCGCCACCACCTCCACTGGTCGGAGCTGATCGGCGGCGACGTCGTCATCACGATGCCGGCGAGCTGGCAGAAGCGATTCAACGCGTCGTCGATCGAGGTCAAGCCACGGATGGATGACCCGGTCGACCCGGCGATCGTGGCGGAGCTGGCCGCCCACTACCCCGACTTCGTCCGGGCATACGAGCCCGACGGCCTTCGCCGCGACGAGTTCGACGCCTTCCCGCCGACGGCCCGCACGATCCGGGCCTTCATCGCCTCCTACCACGAGCTGCTCCACCAGGTGACGGACGCGATGATCCCGAACCCGGATCTCCGTCCGGCGTCCTGAGGGATGCCCGAGCCGACGATCAATTCCCGATCGCTGCCGAACGACCTCCCGCCGGACCGCCTCCTGCTCCGCCCGGAGGACGACTTCGGCCACGTCGGTCTCGATCCGAAGCGCGCCGGCTGGCGCTACCTCTCGTATGTCGTCCACGACTTCCATAGCAGTCGCCGGTCGATCGTATCGATCGTGCCGGCGCCGGGCGAGGAAACCTGTGTCGTGGTTCAGGCCGGACGAGATGTCGTCATCGCGGACGAGGACGGCGGGCGCTGGGAATTGCCGGGGCGGGAGTCCGTGTTCGACGATCTTCCGTCAGCAATCTGGCTCCCGGACGGACGGCAGCTGACCATCGAGGTGCGTCGGCCGCCTGCCCGCCGGATGTCGATCTTCGCGGTCGCGCGGGCACCCCGTTCCAGTCGAGACGGGGTGGCCACGGACCCGATCGTCGTCCGGCCCGCCGATGTCGTCGTCGAGATCCGCGGCGCCGGCAACGCCAGCCGCCAGATCAACCACATCGTCGCCCCGACGTTCCCCGCCGACCGGCTCGAGGTGGTCGAGGTCCTGACGCCGTCCGGCAACTGGTCGAGCTGGCCGCCGCACAAGCACGACGTCGACGACATGCCTGGCGAGGCGGTCCTCGAAGAGATCTACCATTACCGCTTCCGGCGGCCCGAGGCCTGGGCCATCCAGCGGGTCTACCGGGCGGACCGCACGCGGGACGCGATCTGGGAGGTCCGGGACGGCGACGTCGTGATCGTCCCGGACGGCTACCACCCGTTCACGGCGGCCCATGGCGACGACGCCTACTACCTCAACGCCCTCGCCGGCGACCGCCGGACGATGGCCTGCTCGTTCGATCCCGAGCTCGACTGGGTCCGCGAGACGTGGGCGACGATGGAGGCCGACCCGAGGCTGCCGCTCGTCCCGCCGGTGGGTGCGGGGACCGGCGTCCCGGCCTGAGACGTCCGGCGTCGGAGGCGTTCGAGGCGAGTCGCGAGCGCCCGCTCGACGATCGGATCGCCAAGTCCCAGCCGGCGGCGCCGTTCGGCCAGTGCGGCCGCCCGGCCGGTGGCTTCGAGGGCGCCCGGCAGGTCCGCCAGGCGGTGCTCCCGCAGCTTGGCGACCTCGATCCATGCCTGGACCGCGATGCTCCCCGGACCGCTCGCGAGGGCGAGCCAGGAGGCGACGGCCTCGTCATGGCGACCGAGGCGGCGAAGCAGCCGACCACGTTCGATCACGATCCGCTCCTCGGTCCACGGCGAGTCGAGGCGGCCGATCGCGACGCCAGGCCAGCTCGTCCGTTGGGGCGCGCTTCGGCCACCGATGTCCGCGGGACGTTTGGGCGACCACCAGGGATCGGCCGGGTCTCCGTCGAGGTCCGAGCCCAGCGGGATGGCGTCTTCGCGGACCGCGCTTGGTGACGGCGCCCGCGCGAGCGCCGCGTCGAGGCAGTCGAGCGCCTCGGCGAGGCGGCGCTCCCGCGAGAAGGCGCGGGCGAGCCCGGCGAGATCGCCTTGTGGCGCGCCGGCCCGGGCGACCGGATCGGCGTACTCGACGTCGATCTTGCCGAGCAGCCGGGCCAGCGAGCGGACATCCTCACGGTTGTGGCGGACGACGTCGATCAGCGGCCAGGCCTCGCCGCCGCGCAGGAAGTCGAGGTACAGACCGGGGATCTGCCAGCCGTCGACGTCGCCGTGGCGAACCGTTCCGAGCAGCTCGGTCTCGACGGTTCGCAGCCTGGCATCGGTCATCCGGTGGCGAAAGACGCGCCGGACAAAGGGCAGGAGGTCGAGGTGACCCGCCAGCGGCGGCGGGTCGCGCCGCGTCATCCGGTAGCGGGCGACGAGGAGCGGCCAGTCGAAGCCACGGCCGTTGTACGTGACGAGCCAGCCGTGGACGGGGACATGCCGCCGGAGCTCGTCGAGGAAGGCCGGCTCGTCGGCGTGGTCCGGCAGCAGGAGCTGGACCTGCCGGAACCGGGCGCCTTCCCACCAGCCGAGCCCCACCAGGAAGGCAAGCGTTCCGGCCGCGGTCGCCAGGCCGGTCGTCTCGGTGTCGAGGCACAGGAGGGCCACGTCCGCGGCCGGCTGGCCCGGCAGCATGGCGAGCCGATGCCGGTCGACGTCGATGACCGTCGAGCGCCGTTCGACGCGGACGAAGGATCCGCTGGGCGTGCGGATGAGCTCGCCGTCCACCTCCGCCGCGAGGCGCTCCGCGCCAACGCTCGACCCGCGGACGCCCCAGACCGGCGTTGTCGCCTCCGCTCCCTCGCTCACGCACTCTGA
>DASUPH010000412.1:0-2010 GCA_036276275.1 Candidatus Limnocylindrales bacterium | reverse complement strand
GATTCTCGACGTCGCCCACAAGGATCCTCGTCGGGCGCGGAGTGCCGGCCAGAACATCATCCCGACGACGACCGGCGCGGCCAAGGCGCTCGCCCTCGTCATCCCCGACCTGAAGGGCAAGTTCGACGGCTTCAGCCTGCGCGTCCCGACCCCGACCGTCAGCGTCGTCGACTTCACCGCCGACGTCTCCCGGCCGACGTCCGTCGAGGAGCTGAACGATGCGTTCCGGGCCGCGGCGGAAGGCCCCCTCAAGGGCATCCTCGGCGTCAGCGACGAGCCGCTCGTCTCGACCGACTTCCGGGGCGACAGCCGCTCGTCGATCATCGACGCCGATTCGACGATGGTCCTCGATGGGACGATGGTCAAGGTGATCAGCTGGTACGACAACGAGTGGGGCTACAGCTGCCGGGTCGCCGACCTGATCGGGTTCGTGGCGGCCCGCCTGCCCGTTCCCGCCTGATCCTCGGCACACGATGGACAAGCTGACGATCCGCGACTTCGACGCCGCCGGTAAGCGCGTCTTCGTTCGCGTCGACTTCAACGTCCCGCTGGCCGACGGCAAGGTCAGCGACGACTCCCGGATCCGGGCCGCCCTGCCGACGATCACGAGCCTCCTCGCGAGCGGCGCCCGGGTCGTCCTCGCCAGCCATCTGGGCCGGCCCGACGGCAAGGTCCAGGACGGCCTCCGCCTGCGACCGGTCGGCGAGCGCCTGTCGCAGCTCCTCCGGCGGAACGTTCCGGTCACCGGTGACGCCCTCGGTGTCGGGACCGAGGACGCGGTTCGCCGGATGCGGCCCGGGGAGGCGATCCTCCTCGAGAACCTCCGCTTCCACGCGGCCGAGGAGAAGAACGACCCGGTGTTTGCCGGGCAGCTCGCCGCATACGCCGACATCTACGTCAACGACGCGTTCGGGACCGCCCATCGCGCCCACGCCTCGACGGTCGGCATCGCGAAGATCCTGCCGGCCTATGCGGGGCTGCTGATGGAGCGCGAGATCGCGATGCTCAGCAGCCTCCTCGAGAGCCCCGCTCATCCGTTCGCGGCGATCCTCGGCGGGGCCAAGGTCTCCGACAAGATCAGTGTCATCGACCACCTCCTGACGAAGGTCGACATCCTGATCCTCGGCGGCGGGATGGCCAACACATTCCTCCTGGCCCAGGGCAAGTCGGTCGGCAAGAGCCTCGCCGAGCACGACCGCGTCGACGACGCCCGGCGGATCCTGGCGGCGGCCGAGAAGGCCGGCGTGAACGTCGTCCTGCCGACCGACGTCGTCATCGCCAAGGAGGTCACCCGGGGCACCGAGTACAAGACGGTCGGGACCGAGAAGTTCCCGGCGTCGTGGCACATCGTCGATCTCGGCGAGCAGAGCCGGGCGGCGATCGAGGTTGCCCTCGCGGACGTGAAGACGGTCCTCTGGAACGGACCCCTCGGGGTCTTCGAGATTCCGTCCTTCGCCCACGGCACGAAAGAGATCGCTCGCTTCCTCGCCGACAGGGCCGAGCACGGCACGACCGTCGTCGTCGGCGGCGGCGACAGCGTCGCGGCGATCGAGCAGCAGGGGTTGACCGCCAAGATGACCCACATCAGCACCGGCGGCGGCGCCTCGCTCGAGTTCCTCGAGGGTCGGGAGCTGCCGGGGATCGCCGTCCTCCAGGATCGGCCGCCCACCGCGCCGGTTCCGAAGGCGAAGAAGGCCAAAGCCGGAGCGACCGCATGAACACGATCATCGAGCTGATCGACGCTCGCGAGATCCTCGATTCACGCGGCAACCCGACGATCGAGGTCGACGTGGTGCTCGGCGACGGGTCGGTCGGTCGAGCTGCGGTCCCGTCCGGCGCATCGACCGGCGCCCACGAGGCGGTCGAGCTGCGCGACGGCGACGAGGACCGCTTCGGCGGCAAGGGCGTCCTCACGGCGGTCGGCAACGTGACCGATCGGATTGCCCCGGAGCTGTGCGGGATGGACGCCGCCGACCAGGCCGGTGTCGATGCCCTCCTGTGCGACCTCGA
>DASUPH010000411.1:0-4712 GCA_036276275.1 Candidatus Limnocylindrales bacterium | reverse complement strand
TCCCTCCACCCGGAACGGGTTCAGCGGATGCGAGCCGGTCGACGAAGCCGCCAAGCGTCAGGTCGCGGAACGACGCCTTGGCGTCGAAAGGAGGCATACCCGCGATTGTAGGTTGCGTCCCGAACCCGCGGCGTGGGATTGCACGCCTTGCTCGGCGGCGGGTCGGCGACGGGGCAGGCACGGTACCGGCGCACCCGCCCCGCGTCCGACCGCTCCGGGCGGGTTGGGCCACCCGCCCGGGTTGAGCGACCGCGCTAGGCGGCCGCCCGCAGCTCGTCGTCGTCGAGGGCCGTGATGGTCCATCGTCGCGAACGATGCTGGTAGGTGAGGGCGAGACGCGCGCGTGGCGTCTCGACGTCGAACAGGGTCCTGGGCCCGGTGATGACCGGGTACGCTGCTGCCTCTTCGCGGACCGCGTTCAGGCGGGTGACGGGGAGACGTTCGTCGCCCCAGGTGATCTCTCGTGGGCTTCCGTCGAACCAGCCGGTTCGGACATGGACCTCGACGGGCTCGACTCTGATCATCGCCATTTCCAGGCTCCTTCGGCAGGGGATCGCGTAGCTTGCGTCCGTCGCCGGGGCACTTCGGCGACTGGAACGTCTGTTCTGTTCTGACGCCATCCTGCATCGAACATGTGTTCGATGTCAAGCCTCGTCCGCGCACAATCTCGACCGAGTCCGTGCCACCTAGCCTGTCACGACACGCGAGCGGCCGGCGCGAGGCGCCGACCGCTCGAGTGGCTCGTCGCGATGCGACCGCCGGAATTACGGGGCTGGGATCACGTACTTCGCGATCGTTTCGCCTGATGCCTGGAGCACGTACGCCGCGTCGCCCGCGGAAGACACCGCGACGGCGATCCCGCCGGCGTTCCAGACATCCTGCTTTCCACCGGGAGGCGCGATGAAACGGACGAGCGTGCTTGGGGCGTCGATCAGCGTCAGCCCGACCACATAGAGGTTGCCATGGCCGTCGTGGGTGATCCCCAACGGCTTGGGGATGAGGTCGGGCATGTCGATCCCGCCCTGGTACGTACCGTCGGGCTTGTATTCGGTGAGACCCGGGCGACCGTCGGGCAGCAGGTCCGTGTCGACCCAGCCCTCGGCGTTGGTTGACAGGAAGGGGCCGGCATGGCCGGCCGCGACCGAGCGGACGTAGACGCCGTCCGACGTGAAGACCTGGATCTCGTGACGGACGTCGTCGGCGACGAAGACCGAGCCGACGGTATCGACCGCGATGTCGTTCGGGTGGGCGAACTCGCCTTGACCCGAGCCGAACCGTCCCCACGACCCGAGGTACTTCCGATCCCTGTCGAACCGGACGACCCGGAAGTTGCCGAAGTCGAGGACCCAGAAGCCACCGTCCGGTGCGAATGCGACGGCGCCGTTGCATTCGCCATTGGGCATCGAGAAATTGAAGTGGTGCGGGTCCCCGGCGGGAGGCCCCCATGTCTCGGCCAGCTTGCCGGCGGGCGTGAGAATCCGGAAGGCGCTTTCCGGGCACGACGAGGCCCAGATCCGGCCGTCGGGTGCCATCTCCGGCAGGCCCAGCTTCGTCGCTGCGCCACCCGATGTATCCCAGGTCGCGGTCAGGGGGACCGCCGATTGGGCCGGATAGGTGGGAATGGGGAACACGCTGGATTGCGGTTCCGATGACGCGGCCGACGGGGCCGGGTTGCTCGGCGATCCGCTCGATGTGGGCGGTGATGCCGATGGGTGTTGGCCCGCGTCGCGGTTACCGGTCCCGCCAAGGATTCCGGCGCCGATCGCCACGACCAGGGCCAGGGCCCCGCCCGCGGTGAGCAGCAATCGTGTGCTCTGGCTCATCTCAAGATTCCTCCACGGCGTCAGCCAGGCGAGCCTGGCGCGGCGCCGATGTGTCGTGCTGAGTTGGGCGCGGGCAGCCCACAGGACGCGATCCGAGAGCTCGGCCGGGCCGGATTGCAGGTATTCCTGGATCTGGCGGTCGAGATCGCTGTCGGTCGTCATGCTGGTCGCTCCGCGCTGGTGGCCCGGTCGTCCGCTTCGATCGCGGCGCGCAGGGCTCGCGTGGCATAGAAGAGGCGGGACTTGACGGTCCCGATCGGAAGCTCGAGGGCGCGAGCGATCTCCGGCTGGCTCCATCCCAGGTAGTGATGGAGGACGACGATCGCCCGTTGGTCGGTCGGTAGTCGGCGGAAGCCGCGATCCAGGCGATCGCGATCGGCAACGGTCGACATCGGATCCGACGTCGACGGGATGTCGATCGGGAGCACCCGCATGTTGGCGTTCCAGCGTCGGCTCCGATCGGCTTCGACATAGCATGCCCGCACGAGAATGCGGGTGAGCCAGGCCTCGAACCGATCGGGGTCGCGCAGGGTCGGGAGGTCGCGCCAGGCGTTGACGAGGGCGACCTGGACGGCGTCCTCGGCTCGATGCAGGTCGCGAAGGATCCGGTACGCGATCGCAAGGAGCCGATCGCCGGCCATGGCCATCAGGCCGGCGTACGCCTCTTCATCACCCGCTATTGCCCGTTCGACGAGAAGGACATCCACGTCGTCGGCGCTCCCTCGTGCATCCCGGATGGGACGCTACACCCCTGATGGGAGGGAGCTCAGTCGATTGGTTCGATCTCCGGATCGATGTCGGTCCCGTCGTCGCCGGTCGCGACCGGATCGGGCCGGTCCGCCGCGTCG
Organism: Candidatus Limnocylindrales bacterium; assembly: GCA_036276275.1. Taxonomy (GTDB): domain Bacteria; phylum Chloroflexota; class Limnocylindria; order Limnocylindrales; family CSP1-4; genus CF-46. The sequence continues at coordinate 2,041 of DASUPH010000411.1, read as the reverse complement.
TCGACCGCCAGCGAGCGCGGATCGACCGGCGTCATCGGGTCGCGCTCGAACGGCGCCGGCAGGCGCGATCCGACGAGCCGGGCCCGGGTGATCGCCCGCTCCCCGAACCGGTGGCGGACCTCGTCGGCCGCCTCGACCACCCGCCGGCTGCGGGGCTCGTCGGCCTCGGCCGCGAACAGCACGAACTGGTCCGGCTCGTCGAGGCCCGACGCGGTCACGCCCAGCAGCCGGATCCGCAGGCCGCGGACCTCGGGCCGGGCGAGCTCGAGGGCCGTCCGGAAGATCGGATCGGTCAGGTCGGTCGGCGCGCGGAGCGTGCGCTGCCGGGTGATCGTCCGGAAGGTGGTGTCGCGGATCTTCACGGTGATCGTCGACGCCCGGACGCCGCTGTCGCGGAGCCGCCCGGCCACGCCCTCGCTCATCGCAAGGAGCGTGCGCTCGATGACGTCGCGATCGGACGTGTCGACATCGAACGTGTGCTCATGGCCGATCGACTTCGCCGCGTCGCGATCGCCGACCGGGTCGGCGTCCATCCCCCGCGCCCGCTGGCCGAGTGACGCTCCGTACTTGCCGAACCGGCGAACGAGGAGTTCGTCGGGAAGGGCGGCCAGGTCGCCGATCGTCCGGACGCCGTACTCGCGCAGGGCCGTCGCCGACTTCGCCCCGACGCCCCACAGGCGGGTGATCGGCAGCGGCGCCAGGAACTCGGCCTCCGTGCCAGGCTCGACCACAACAAGCCCGTCCGGCTTCCGGAGATCCGAGGCGATCTTGGCGACCAGCTTCGTCGTCGCGACCCCGACGGAGATCGTCAGCTCGACGTCCCGGCGGACGGCGTCCTTGATCTGGCGACCGATCGCGTCGCCCTCGCCGAACATCCGGCGCGATGCGGTCACATCGAGGAACGCCTCATCGATCGAGACCGGCTCGACGAGCGGCGTGAACCGCCGCAGGACCGCCATCACCTGGCGGCTGACCGCCTGGTACTTCGCGCCGTCGACGGGCAGGAAGACGCCGTGCGGGCACAGCCGGCCGGCGACGCGGAGAGGCATCGCCGAGTGGACGCCGAAGACGCGAGCCTCGTAGCTCGCGGTGCTCACGACACCCCGCTGGTTCGGGCCACCGCCGCCGACGATGACCGGCTTGCGGCGGAGCTCCGGTCGATCGCGCTGCTCGACCGCCGCGAAGAACGCGTCGAGGTCGACGTGGAGGATCGTCCGTTCGGCCGCCGCGGTCACCGGTCGATCTTCGCACCGTTGTCGATCATTTCGACCGGATGTTCACGGCCTGCGGCCGCTGAGGACCTATCCTGCGGTCGTGGGCCGGTGGTACGTCCGCGATTGGGTCTTGGTGGTGGCGATCGTCGTCGCCGGGATCGTGACCTGGTTGGTCCAGCCACCGCCGTCGGACGCGAGCCTCTTCGCTGCTTGGCGCTATCCCGTCGCGGTTGTCGGGTTCCTCGTCGTGATCTTCCTCCTCCAGACGGGCCGGACGATGGCGCCATTCCGGCTCCGGCCGGTGAAGGTGCCGGATTGGGCGAAGGCTGGGCGCCTCGTCAGGGCGGCAGTGATGCGTGCCCAGCGCGAGGCGATCCGGATGGACCACAACTACGTCGGAACCGAGCACTTGCTCCTGGGGCTGCTCGCGGATCCCGCCAGCCCGGCCGGCGCGCTCCTGGCGCAGGCCGGCGTGAACCTCGACGAGTCACGCGAACGGATCGAGAAGGTCGTCGGTCGCGGCGAGGCCCCGGTGAAGGCGCCGCTGGGCCTGACGCCGCGATCGGCACGAGCGATCGAGTTCGCGTTCGGCCGAGTGCGGAGAGGGGGCGAGGGTCTCGTCGACGACCGCCACCTCCTCGAAGGGGTCCTCGCCATCGAGGACGGCCTGGGGGCGTGGTTGGTGACCGAGGCCGGCTGCAGCGTCGTGGATCTGCGCCGAGCAGCACGTGATCGTTCGTAGTTCCCAGACGACAGCCACGGCGGCGTTATGCGAAGACGGCCGGCTCGTGACGGCTGCGATTTGCCGCCCGCAGCTAACGATTGGC
>DASUPH010000410.1:0-2504 GCA_036276275.1 Candidatus Limnocylindrales bacterium | reverse complement strand
CGGCACGGACGTCGAAGCTCACCCCGTCGACGGCGCGTGTGGCCCCATAGGTCTTCTTCAGGCCATCGACGCGGATGACGGGGTCCGCGGTGGCCGTCTCTCCAACGGTCATTGGCTCGATGGTCCCACCTCGGCCGATTCTTCGTTGGTCGACTGGACACTGACGTCGCTCACGATGTCGTCGCGGTCGACGAGCGGATCGAGCGGATCGATCTCGGCCAGCGGGTCGCCCTCGGTCGGGTCGAGGAGCGTCGTCGGGTCGTTGCCTCGGACGATCTCCGGCGCCGGCGCGCCGAGGGCGAGATAGGCCTCGATCGCGGCGGCCAGCCCGACATCGTGGCCCTCCTGTTCGGACAGGTACCACTTCTCCTCGAGGACGTCGCAGTAGGCCTGGACCACGTCCCGTGCCGGGCCGACGGCCCGCGCGATCCGGGCGAGCGTCGGCCGGTAGACCTCGCGGAGCCAGCGCTCGGCGACCTCGTCCGGGTCGAGCTTCCGACCCTCATGCCACTCCAGCCACGTTCCGTACTCGTTGAGATCGTTGATGAGCAGGCGAGCCTGGCCCTCCAGCGCGCGGATGCGAGTCCGACGCTCGAGCTCACGCGCGTGGTAGCGGCGGGTGGTCACGCTCATCCGGAGCCGGACCCGGCCATCGTCGGCGTCGGGATCGATGTCGAGATCGACCGAGTAGCCGAGCTCGTTGAGCTTCCGGATCCGGCTCCGGATCGCCTGGCGATCGTCGGGGTGGAGAACCGGCTCGTCGTGGATCATCGTCCAGACCCATTCGTAGAGCTCGCGGACGTGCTCGGCTGCGTCGATCGCGTCGTCGGGGTCGTCCAGCCCACCCTGCATCGCGGCCAGATCGGCCAGGCCGAAGGCCACGTTCTCGACAAGGATCTCGAGGTCGTAGTCCCGTTGGCCGTCCGAGAGCGAAGGGTGGACTTCGCTCGTTTCCGCGTCGACCAGGTACGCCTGGATCCGGTCGCCGTCGCGCCGGAACAGCGTGTTCGCGAGCGAGCAGTCGCCCCAGTAGACGCCGCTGCGGTGGAGGTCGACGAGAAGGAACGCCATCGCGTCGAGGAGGCGCCCGCGATGAGGTCCCGGCCCGACGGGCAGCCGCATCATCAGCCGGCGGTACTGGAGGGAATGGGCAAGGAACTTCGTCACCAGAATGCCCGTCGCGCGGTCCGGCGCTTCGGCCACGCCCGCTGCCTCGACCGTCGGCAGGCCGAGGCCCTCGAGGTGGAGCAGGACGTCGTACTCCCGCCGCGCGGCGGCGAGCGGCAGCTCCTTCAGGGCGTACAGGACGCCGTTGAGGGCAAGGAACCGGACGAGGTGGCGCGACGGCCCGACGGGGATGTAGCGGAACGCGAGCTTGTCCGACGGCCATTCTCGGAGTGGCAGCTCCCACGGCAGATCGACGAGATCGATCGCGGGATCGCGCAGCCGGAGGCGAGGGAACTGGACCACGTCAGGTCACGACCAGGGATCGAGCGCGCGGGCGGATCGCCGCGACCACGCTCAGAGGCGCTTCCGGAGGTAGGCGGCAACGGAACCGTCGTAGCCGAGATCCTCGTAGAACCGGCGAGCGTCGGGTCGGTGGTGACCAGCCGTCACCTCGGCGAACGCGGCGCCGACCTCCCGACCGAGCCGCTCCGCCTCATCCATGAGCAGCCGCCCCACGCCGCGCTCGCGAACGCCGGCGTCGACCACGAGAGCCATGATCCGGAGAACGCGGTCCGAATGTTCGAAGCGGGGCAGGGCGTGGACGGCGACGAACCCGAGGACCTCGCCGTCGTTGTCGGCGACGATCACCTGCGAGTGCTCGGACGCGAACCGCTCGAGCCGCTCGACGATATCGGAGGGCCCGGCCGGGTAGCCCTCGTCCGTGAACAGCCCGGCGATCCGCTCGGCGTCGTCGTTGGTGGCCGGGCGTAAAGCGATGGTCTTGCGATCGATCATGGCGTCGATGGTACCGCCGCCGCGTCGCACAGGATCAGGAGCGGCCCGGTTGCGGGACCGGGCAGAACGAGGATCGACGGGCCGAACGGGCCATCGCCCACGCGGCTGACGGCGATCCCCATCCCCGCCGCGCGGGCTCGCGCGGCGGGAAGGCCGCCGGCGACCGCGACGTAGCTCCCCGCATTGCCCTCGCCGTTTCGGGCAAGCCAAGCCGCGAGGCGGCCCTCCGTCGCCGGCTCGGCGACCGCGAGCGGCCATCCGGAGGGCCCATCGGGAACGATCACGACGCGGGCGCCCAGCAGGTCGTCGGTGGCCGCCGTGGCGGCCGAGGCCCCGATCCCCGCGAGCGCCCGCTCGAGGTCGACGGTGGCCCAGAGCGTGGCGAGGACCGCGGAACCGGCGCCGGCGATGGCCCGGACCCGCTCGTCGGTGACCGTACCGGCGTCACCAACGACGGGCTCATCGCGGCCGCTCACGGTCGCAGCAGGAGGTCCGGCGACGGCCCGCCGACCATCCTGAAGCCGAGCCGCTCGTACATGGCC
>DASUPH010000409.1:0-2675 GCA_036276275.1 Candidatus Limnocylindrales bacterium | reverse complement strand
GGTCCGGCCGTGATGCAGTTGCGGCCCATCGCGAGATCGAGGTTCGGGACGAGGTCCGGGTGGGTGAGGTCGATCCCGGTGTCGAGGATCGCGACGCGGACGCCGTTGCCGGTGAACCCGGTGCTGTGGGCGCTCGGTTCGGTGGGGTGATCGGCCCGGATCCGGGAGATCCCGGTCTCGATCGTGTCCTCGGTGATCTTGACCGTGCCATTCGCCACGACCGATCGGACATTCGGATTTCGGCGCAGGGCCGCGGCCGCGTTCGCGGAACCCTTGAAGACGAACCCGTTCAGCGCGTGGCGGAACACCTGGCCGGCCTTGCCGCCGGCGTCGCCGGCGAGGCGGGCGGCAGACTTGCCCGCATCCGCGCCATGTCGGAGGGCGACGATCCAGCTGGTCGTGGATGCGGCGTCGGCGCCGGCTACGACCGCGGGGCTCGCGCTCGAACCGGAAGCGGCCACGGGGAACGGCGTCGCCAGCAGCATCGCGAATCCGATGGCGATGCCGACGCGGATGTGCCCGACCCTCGTTCCGCTCATCGAACCCCAGCTCGACGGTCTCGGCCCCTCAAGGGGTCCGCAGGAGTGTCGGCGTACCGCCGACAGGAGTCAATCAGGAAAGTGTGCTTATCGGGAATTGACGGTGCGCGGACGCCGTCCCGGAACCCGGGGGCCGCATCGGCCACGAGCGGGTCCAACGCTAACCTTTACGTTAACGGCAAGGTGGGCTAGACTGGATGGCGCATGAGCCATCTCGACACCAGTGCCCCGTTCGATCCTGACGCTCCCGCCGTGCCTCTCCACCGGATCCAGGAGGTCGGTGCCGCCCTCGGCCTGACGACCCGCACGCTCCGCTACTACGAGGAGCTCGGGTTGCTGAAGCCGGCTGCCCGCTCGGAGGGCGACTACCGCCTCTACGACGAGGACGATCTCGAGCGGCTTCGCTTCATCAAGGGTCTCCGTGACGACGCGGGGTTCAGCCTGGCCGAGATCGGCCAGCTCCTCGAGGACGAGGATGCCCGCGACCGCAATCGGGACCGGTTCCGGACGACGGACGACCCGGCCGAGCGGCGAGCGATCGTCGACGACGCCCTTGCCCGAGTCGATCGCCAGGTCGCGTCGCTGCGCTCGAAGATGGAGCGCCTCGCGGCGATGATCGAGGAGGCCGAGGGCCGACGCGGGCACCTCCAGACCCACATCGCCGAGCTGGAGGCGGGCGTCGCGCCGGCGCCGCACGACCACCGGCCGAAGGGCGGCGCGAGCCGCATCACCCGGGCCGCCCGATGACGATCACATTCCAGGGCGCCCGTGCCTTCCGCCATCGCAACTATCGCCTGTTCTTCGGCGGCCAGGCGATCTCGCTCGTCGGGACCTGGATGCAGCAGGTCGCCCAGGGCTGGCTCGTCCTCCAGCTGACCCACGACCCGTTGTGGCTCGGCCTCGTCTCGCTGGCCCAGTTCGGGCCGGTGATCGTCTTCGGCCTGTTCGGCGGAGTGATCGCGGATCAGCTCCCGAAGCGCAGGACCCTGATGGCGACCCAATCGGTGGCGATGATCCTCGCGTTCATCCTGTTCGGACTGACCGCCACCCATGTCGTCCAGGTCTGGCACGTCATGATCCTGGCGGCGCTGCTCGGGATCTCGAACGCCTTCGACATGCCCGCCCGCCAGTCGTTCGCCGTCGAGATGGTCGGGCGCGACGACGTCGCCAATGCCGTCGGCCTCAACTCGGCCCTGTTCAACGCCTCGCGGATCCTCGGACCGGCCGCGGCCGGCCTGCTGATCGGCGCGTTCGACATCTCGATCGCCTTCCTGATCAATGGCATCAGCTTCATCGCGGTGATCCTCGCCTACCTGGCGATGCGCGACAGCGAGCTCCGGCCGATGCCGGCGATCGTCCGGCCGCAGAGCTGGGCGGCCGTGCTCGAGAACCTCGCCGAGGGCGCGCGCTACGTCCGCCAGACGCCGCGCATCCTGCTCGCGGTCACGATCGTCGGCCTCGCCGCAACCTTCGGGATGAACTTCTCCGTCCTCGTCCCGCCGCTGGCCGACACGATCCTCCGGGTCGGCCCGTCCGGCTTCGGCTTCCTGATGGCCGCCTCCGGCGTCGGTTCGACCGTCGTCGCCCTGTGGATCGCCTTCACTCGGAAGCCGAGCCCGTCGATCATCCCGCTGGGGGCGATCGCCCTCGGCCTCGGCTCGATCGTCCTGGCCGTGTCGACGTCGATGCCGCTGTCCCTGCTGGCGATGGCGATCGCCGGGGCGGGCGGCATCGCGATGGCGGTCACCGCGAACACCACGATCCAGCTGGCCGTGCCCGACCAGCTCCGCGGCCGGGTCATGAGCTTCTACACGACGATCTTCGCGGGCTCCGTGCCGGCCGGCGGGCTGCTGATGGGCGCGATCGCCTCGACGGCGAGCGTCCCGATCGCGCTCATGATCGGCGCAATCGTGACCCTCGCGATCGGCATCGGTGGCTGGGTCTGGCTCCGTCGGATCCGAGCGGCGGACCGGCCGGTGCTACCTCTGCGGGCCGGGGTCCTCGCCGCCGCCGACATCGGCGCGATCGACCCGGAGGGCCGCTCGGCGGGCTCGATCACCTCGGCGCGGCCGCGGTAGGGTCAGGCCAGGCTGGCCGCGAGCTCTTCCAAGCGTTCTTCCCTGTCGCACTCCCACA
>DASUPH010000408.1:0-2060 GCA_036276275.1 Candidatus Limnocylindrales bacterium | reverse complement strand
CGGGACGAACGAGACGACCGAGCCGATCGCGCCGACCCAGATCGTGTTGTGGAGCCCGATAACGCCGCCCAGGAAGCCGCCGACCAAGTAGCCGACCGGGATCGTGCCCCACGAGACGAAGCGCATCGTCGCGTTCATGCGGCCTCGCACGCCCGGCGGCGTGATCGCCTGGCGGAGGCTCATCGCGTTGACGTTCCACATCATCCCGAAGAAGGAGATCGCGACGATCGTCGTGGTGAGCCCGAGGAACAGGAGCGAGTCCGGGGCGATCGCGACGGGGAGCCATGACAGGCCTTCGGCCACCGCCGCGAGCACGATCATCGGCCCGACGCCGATGACCTTCGTCAGCCGGCTCGTCACCAGCGCTCCGGTGATCACCCCGATCGACCCGAGGGTCAACGCCAGACCGATCAGGGCCGGGCTGAACTGGCGCTCGGTCACGAGGAAGAGGATCAGGATCGAGTCGGCGATCGTGCCGAAGAGATTCCCCAGGGCGACGGTCAGGGCGAGTGCCCGAAGGACGCGATTGCCGGCGACGTAGCGGATGCCCACCGCGATCTCACCGCCGATCGACGGCCGCGGCCCGGTCGCCTCGTCGTGCGGCTCCGACGGCGGCTCCGGGCGCCGGATCCAGGCCACGAACACCGCCGAGACCGCATAGCTGACGGCGTCGATCACGACCGCGAACGGAGCCGTGACGATCGCGATGAGAAGGCCCGCCAGGCCGGGTCCCAGCCGTTGCGAGGCCGCTCTCGTCAGCTCCAGCTTCGCGTTGCCGTCGACGAGCTGGTCGCGGGCGACGATCGATGGCAGGTAGCTCTGGTAGGCGACGTCGAAGAAGACCGTGAGGCAGCCGTTGACGAAGACGACGCCGTAGAGCTGCCAGATCGTCAGCACGTTCAGGACGAAGGCGATGGGGATCGACAGCAGGGTGATCGCCCGTCCAACGTCGCCCCAGATGAGGATCGGGCGGCGGCGGAGCCGGTCGACCCAGACCCCGGCAGGCAGGCTGAGGGCGACCACGGGCAGGAACTCGAGCGTGCCGAGCAGCCCGAACTCGAAGGGCGACACCTTCAGCGCGACCGCGGCGACGATCGGCACCGCCAGGATCGTGATCTGCGTCCCGAAGGCGCTGACCGACTGGCCGGCCCACAGCTTCAGGAAGTCGGGGTCGCGGAGAAGGCTACGGGGCGCTTGGCTGGGGCTCGCGGACACGAAATCCGTCCTCCGCGTTCGATTGGCGCTCGCGGAGTCTACCGTCGTCGCACGTCAGCATCCGGACACGTCTGTCCTCGTACCATCCTGCCAGGAGGAACGGATGCCGGTCGGGGCTCAGCTCGGGATGCCGTCGCCCGCATGACGCTGCTGCGCCGCCTGGTCGACCGCGTGTTCCCACGCGGCGCCCTGATCCTGTCCGCGCTGACCTTCGGCTACTTCGCGATGGGCATCCTCCGCAACCGGGCCCTCGCCAACACCTTCGGCGCCGGACCCGAGCTCGACGCCTACAACGCCGCCTTCAAGATCCCGGAGATCGCCCTCGACGTGCTCGTCGCCGCGGGGCTTACCGCGCCGTTCGTCCCGATCTTCAACAGCCTCCGCCGGCGGGACGAGGCCGCGGCCCACGACTTCGCCCGGACGGTCCTGACCGTGGCCGTCCTCGTCATGGCGGTCGTGATCCTCGTCCTGTTCCTGGTCGCGCCCGCGACGGTCGAGATCGTGGCTCCGTCCTTCGACCCGGCGACCCGCCAGCTCTACGTCGAGCTGTTCCGATTGATGTGCGGGACGCCGATCCTGTTCGCCGCCTCGATCGCGATCGGCGAGGTGCTGGTGGCCCACCAGCGATTCCTGTTCTACGCCCTCGCCCCGATCCTCTACACGGCGGGGATCGTGCTCGGCACCGTCCTGTTCGGCCACCGCTACGGGATCCACGCGACGGCGGCCGGGGCGGTCCTCGGAGCGGTCGCCCACCTCGCGATCCGGACAATCGGTCTGCTCCGGACGCCGTTCCGGATCCGGCCGCGGCTGGCCATCCGGACCCCGGCCTTCCGCGAGTTCGTCCG
>DASUPH010000407.1:0-6516 GCA_036276275.1 Candidatus Limnocylindrales bacterium | reverse complement strand
TCGATGACGTCGAGCAGGACCTCCTGGTCCGTCGTGGGCGCCTGAACGATCTCCGCGAAGCCGGCGAAGGCGACGACGCCGATCTGGGTCGTCGCACCCTGGCGCTCGATGAACGAGGCGGCGGCAGCCTCGGCGGCCAGCAGCCGGTTCGGAGGGATGTCCGTCGCGCACATGCTCCGGGACACGTCCATCGCCAGGATCACGGTCGTCTGGCCGGCGGGGACGCTGACGATATTGACGGGCCGAGCCATCGCGACGACGAGGCTCGCCAGGGCGAGGACGAAGAGGGCGAACGGGAGATGGCGGCGGATGCGGGACGACCCCGGCAGCGCGTCGCGGACGAGCGACAGGCTCGAGTACCGCAGGCCCGTCCGACGGCGGCGGAGGAGCCATATCCGAACCGCGACGAGCGCCGGCAGCGCGCCGAGGAGGATGAGGAAACCTGGCGAGAGGAGGTCCATCTACCGCACCGGGCTCACGGCAATCGACCCAGCCAGACGAGGGACGCGACACCGCCGATGACGAGGACCAGGAGCCCGGCGCCGGCGAACAGCGAGGTGACCTCCATCGGCTCCGGGTGGATCGCCAGGCGGGCGTTGATCGTGTCGTAGACCGAGCGAAGCTCGTCCGGGTCGGTCGCAGCGTAGTAGGTGCCGGCGGTGATCTCCGAGATCTGGCGAAGCATCGTCTCGTCGAGCTGGCTGTGGACCTTGAAGCCCTCGACCTCGATCGTCGCACCCGCCGCGCTCCCGACACCGACCGTGTCGATCCGGACGCCGCGATCGGCGGCCGACTGGGCGGCCGTCAGTGGATCCGGCGTCTGGTTGTTCTCGCCGTCGGAGAGCAGGACGATCGTGGCCGACGAATACGTCCCCTTCGGCACGGCCGTCGGCGCCGCCGAGCGGTTCGTGTAGAAACCCGCCGCGGGGTCCGCCTCGGCGGCGGCGATCGTCGTGAGGGACGCCTGGATCCCCCTGGCGATCGACGTACCGCGCTCCGGGCCAAGGCGGTTGATCGCCGCGACGACCAGCGTCTGGTCCGTCGTCGGGACCTGGATCGAGAAGCCGCTGTCGCTGAACGCGACGACCCCGACGAGGACGGACGATGGCTGACGCTCGACGAACTGGCGGGCGGCCGTCTTGGCCGCCTCCATCCGGGTCGGCGTCATGTCGTCGGCGGCCATGCTGCCGGAGACGTCGAATGCAAGGATCACCGTGCCCTCGACCCGCGGGACGCTGACGACGCTCTGCGGTCGCGCCAACGCGAGGGCCAGGAGCGTGAGGCCGACCAGCGTGAACGCCGCGAGGATCCGGCGACGCAGGCGGGCCTGGCCGGTACCGCCGTCCCGGGTCGAGAGGTTCATCCCGGCGTACGCGGCCACCCGCCGCCGGCGGCGACGCTCCTGGACGGCGTAGAGCAGCGCGCCCAGCGGGATCGTCAGCAGCAGCAACAGCATCGGCGGCCAGATGAACGACATGGCCTACCTCCGGCGCCTCTGTCGGAGCCTGGCCATCCGGACGACCGCCTGGACGAGATCCTCGTCGGTCGAGAGCGAGACCGCATCGACCCCGGATCGCCTGAACGCATCGCTCAGGGTCGCCTCGCGTCGATCGGCAGCGTCCCGGAACCGCCGCCGGAACTCCTTGTCATGCGTGTCGACGTAGAGCTGCTCGCCGGTCTCGGCGTCCTCCATGATCAGCGGGCCCACGTCGGGGAGCTCCACCTCGCGGCGATCGAAGAGACGCACCGCGAGGACCTCGTGGCGCTGGGTCAGCAGGTGCAGCGGTCGCTCCCAACCGGGGGCGCTGATGAAGTCGGAGATCACGAAGACGAGCGAGCGGCCCTTGATCGAATGGTGGCCGGCCTCCAGGAGCGGCGTCAGATCGGTGAACGGAGCCCTCGGCAGGCGGGGCTGACCGAGGAGATCGTTGATGAGGCGGAGGACCTGGACCCGGCCGCCGCGGGCGGGGATCGTCCGTTCGACCCGGGTGCCGTAGAACACGGCGCCGACGCGGTTGCCGTGACGGGTCAGGAGACGCGCGAGGGTCGTCACGAAGTCGACCAGGACGCTCCGCTTCAGGCGGTCCGTCTCGCCCGTCCCGAAGTCGACGGACGGGCTCAGGTCGAGCAGGAACCACGCCGTGATCTCGCGATCCTCGACGTATTCGCGGATGTACGGCGTGTCCATGCGCGCGGTCACGTTCCAGTCGATCGACCGGACGTCGTCGCCGTACTGGTACTCGCGGAGGTCGGCGAAGTCCACGCCGTTGCCACGGAACAGGCTGCGGTAGTCGCCCTGGAGCAGACCGTCGAGCCGGCGGATGACCTGCCAGTCGAGGCGTTGGAGGATGCGCTCAGGCGTTGACGTGGACGTTGCCATGCTCTCGCAGCGGGACGACCGGAACGGAGATCCGGTCCAGGATGGTGCTCAGGAGGGCGTCGCTCGTGACGTCGTCGGAGAGGGCCTCGAACGAGAGGACCAGGCGATGGCGAAGGACGTCGAGCGCCATGTCGAGGACGTCCTCCGGGAGTGCGTAGTCGCGGCCGCGGACGAAAGCGAGCGCCCGGGCCGTGAGGATCAGGTTGATCGATGCCCGCGGACTCGCCCCATAGGTGATGTAGCGCTTCAGCTCGCCGAGGCCATGCGCCTCGGGCGCCCGGGTCGCGGTCGCCAGGCGGACCGCGTACTCGTAGAGCGCCGGATCGACATAGACGCGGTCGGCGGCCTGCTGCATCGCCAGGAGGCCGTCCGTCGTGAGGACGGCCTGGGCCGTCGGCACCAGCCCGGTCATCCGCTCCACGATCACGAACTCCTCGGATGAGCTCGGGTAGCCGACGAGGACCTTGAGCATGAACCGGTCGATCTGCGCCTCGGGCAGGGCGTACGTCCCCTCCGTCTCGATCGGGTTCTGGGTGGCCAGGACGAGGAACGGGTTCGGAACCGGGAAGGTCTCCCGCCCGATCGTCACCTGCCGCTCCTGCATGACCTCGAGCAGGGCGCTCTGGACCTTCGCCGGAGCGCGGTTGATCTCGTCCGCGAGCAACAGGTTGGTGAAGACCGGGCCAAGGGAGGTCCCGAACTCGCCGGTCTTCTGGTTGTAGATCCGGGTGCCGACCAGGTCGGCGGGGACAAGATCGGGCGTGAACTGGATCCGCTTGAACTCGCCGCCGATCGTGTCGGCCAGCGTCTTGATCGCCATCGTCTTGGCGAGGCCCGGTACGCCCTCGACGAGGATGTGGCCACGGGCGAGCAGAGCCACGATCAAGCGCTCCAGGAGGTGGTCCTGGCCGACGATGACCTTCTTGACTTCGTACAGCAGCCGCTCCATCGGGGCTGCCCGCTCCTGGCTGGTTGGCTGGTCCACTCGGTTGTCCCTCAATACGGAGGCAGGCCGGCTGCGCCGCCGGCGACGTCGATCGGCACGGCGAGACCGATCCCGATGAAGACATCGTCATCGGTCGGATTGATGAGGGCGGTGACGATCCCGATCACGTCCCCGTCCCGATTGACGAGCGGTCCCCCGGAGTTGCCCGGGTTGACGGCCGCGTCGATCTGGATCAGGCCTTGCAGGACCCGATCGGTTCCCTGCATCTTGAACGAGCGGTTCAGCCCGGAGATGACGCCGACGCTCATGGAGCCGGTCAACCCGAAGGGGTTCCCCATCGCATAGGCCTCGCTGCCCTGCCGGACGGCGGCCGGGTTGCCCAGGATGGCCGGGACGATCTCCGCCGGCGGCTGGGCGGCGCGGACGACGGCGATGTCGTTCTCCGGCTGGCTCGCCACGATCGTGGCGCTCGATCGGGTGCCGTCGGCGAAGGTCAGCGCGATCTCGGTCGCATCGGCGACGACGTGGAGACTGGTCAGGATGTCGCCATCGAGGTTGACGACGACGCCACTGCCAAGGCCGCTGTCACTGTCCGGCTTGTCGTTGCCGGGTTCCTTCGTCTCGATCAGGACGAGTGATGGCCGGACCGACGCGTAGACCAACTCGGAGAACGCCGGCGGCGGCGTCATCGACGCGAGGGCCTTCGCCACCGTGTCGTCCACGTCACGTTGGGTCAGGGGTGGGGACCCGGGAGCCAGCACGCCATACAGGAACACCGCCAGCAGGGTGACGAGCGCACCCGACGCGAACGGCGTCCACCTCCCGGCCCGCGCCCGGAGACGGACCGCCCGGCGCGGCGAATCCTGTCCTGGAGCTGGGAGCGGCCCGGTCATGTCATCGGTCACGCGACAGTTCGATCCGTCCGGGGGCCGCTCGCGGTCCGATCGGTGGAGATCGGCTGCGGCGGGCGGCCCGCCATCCGGGCAGTCTACCGCCGACGTGCGTCGGAGCCCGTCATGCAGCTTCCATGGCCCACCTGCCGCCCCATCGAGCCTCGGGGGTCGATCTCTTGGGTGCGCCGAGATCGAACGATTGCCGCGACACCCACACTCATGCTCGTTGACGGCGCCCTCCGGCGTCGACGACCAGGAGGAAGCGGGTGCTGCGAGCGATCGTGGACCGGGCGAGGCAGGGCGACGAGGAGGCCTTCGGCGCCCTCGTTCGTGAGGTCGGCGACCGCTGCATCTTCATCGCCCATCGGATCCTCCGCGACGCCAATCTTGCCGAGGACGCGGTCCAGGTGGCCCTCGTCCAGGTGTGGCGGGAGCTCCCGGCCCTGCGCGACCTCGATCGGTTCGAGGCGTGGCTCCATCGCATTCTCGTCAACGCCTGCTACGCCGAAGCGCGACGTGGCCGGCATTTCGCGGCCGATGTCGTCCTGCTCGAGACCGACGCACCGGCCGACGCCGACGAGTTCCTGACCGTCCACGACCGCGACCAGCTGGACCGCGGCTTCCGCCGATTGCCGCCGGATCAGCGCGCCGTCCTCGTGTTCCGCTACGCCCTCGGGCTGACCGTGCCCGAGGTCGCAGATCACCTCGGCATCCCCCTCGGGACCGCGAAGTCCCGACTTTCCTACGCAACCGCGGCGATCCGGGCGGCTCTCGAAGCCGATGCCCGAACGCCCGTCCTCGACCAGGAGCAGCCGGCATGACGAAGCCTCGCGATCCCGAAGCACTCCTCTCCGCCTACCTCGTGGGTGGGATGGAGGTCCTGCCGGATCGGGTCGTCGATTCCGTCCTGGACGAGATCCACCGAACCCGTCAGCGGGCCGTGTTCGGCCCTTGGAAGACCGGATCCATGATCAGGACTGCCCTCGGGGCGGCCGCTGTGGTCGCAGTGGTCGTCTCTGGCGCCGCCCTCCTCCTGGCCCGACCCAGCCCGTCCGTGATCGCCAATCCGAGCCCGTCTCTTGGCGTGGGTCCTGGGCCCAGTCAGCCGGCACCGACATCGACACCCAGCGCCGCGGTCACACCGCCGGCTGTCCAGAGCATCAAGCTGAATTGGACAAAGGTCGCCCTCGACAAGCCCCTCGGGCAAGTCGCCTGGCTGGGCGATCGCTTCGTGCTCGTCGACGAGGACACCGGCGAGGTCCGCACGTCCCTCGACGGCGCGAATTGGCAGCTCCCGCAACCTGGTGATTCCGATCCGGGCTACGCCGAGCTACTCCGCGGATCGTTCGCGACGTGGCAGGACGACGTCGTTGGGTGGTGGAACCCTGAGGACCGGGGGAGCATCGCGGGGCAGCCTCCGGTGACCGCGCGTGACATCCTGCGGATCGTTCGACCACCCGCTGCGCCCACCGATACGACGCCCTTCAAGGGCCGGATCGAGTCGATCGGCATCGGGCCCGCAGGGATCGTGGCGTTCGTCCATTCCCACCTCGACTGGGACGCCTGGGTCGCCTCCAAGCTCGGTGACGACTGGGTCTCCCGCTACAAGGGCGTGGACTTCAAGGACGGGATCCTCCAGATCACGATGAAGCCGGGACAAGGTCGCGGTCTCAAGGTCGTGTGGGCGGACGAGGGCTTCGAGCCGGGCGACTACATGGACGCGGGCTTCGGCTGGTACAGCCCCGACGGCGAGCAGTGGACGTCGATCCCCGCCCCCGCCCAACCCACGAACGGTGACAGTGGTCTCGGGTTCCCCACTGGCTTCGGCGAGATCGTCGGCGTGTCGGATGGCTTCATCGTGCGCGGGGACACCCCCGAGGACTCGTGCCCTCTCCCGGATGGCTGCGGTTCGATGTGGCACTCATCGGACGGTCTGACCTGGCGCAACCTCGGCCATCCGGAGGCGAACTCGTCGTCAGACGGGTCAGTCCTGTTGCCTTGGAAGGGCGGCGCGCTCGTCACCGACGGCGTCGGGCTCTTCGACTTCTGGACCTCGCAGGGTCCCTCCGAGCTCCCGATAGCCGCGGAACTCCCGGCGACATGGAAGCAGGCGGATCGATTCTCCGCGAGGTTCGCCACCGGACCGCTTGGCCTCGTGGCTGTCCACAAGGACGACCACCAGGAGATCCTCTTCACCCGAGATGGCGTCGCCTGGGACATCCAAGCGATGCCGGCTGAGATGGAAGCCGATCACACCTCCTTCTATGGGTGGGCGAACGCTGTCGTCGGTGATCGAT
>DASUPH010000406.1:0-2304 GCA_036276275.1 Candidatus Limnocylindrales bacterium | reverse complement strand
CCGACACGTTGCCGGTTTCGTCCTTGACCCATGCACCACCTGCGGCCGACAGCCCGAGCGCCGCGGACAGCTCGGCGCTACGGAAGAACGGCGTCACCCGGAAGCCATGCCCATCGACTGCAGCGACGGCGTCGTCGAGCCGTCGGACGAGGCCGACATAGTCGCCGTCAGTCCAGCCCGCGGCGCGGGCGGCATGCCAGGCGTGGAAGAGACGCCGGTAGGCGATGTACGGGTTGGGGTCGTCGGCGACCTCGAAGGGACCGGCCGCTGGGTCGAGGTGGCGGACCAGGACGTGGTCGATGCGGTCGCCGGCGACGGCGTTCGGACAGATCAGCGGAACGGGCGCGCCGTCGGCCGGCACGGCACCGCAGCCGGAGCAGGCGAACCAGGTCGGCGGCCGCCGGAGCACCGCGGGCCGGCCTGCAATGTCCTGCCCCTCGATCATGACCGCGCGACCCCAGTCCGGTCGTTGAACTCGTCGATCATCGCGTCCCAGGCGGGGAGCAGTGACCGCAGGTCACGCCACCAGGACTGATCCCGTCGGGCCTCGAACTCGGCGAGCGGGATGCCCTGTTGCTCCACCCAGGTGAAGTAGCCCAGGTTGAAGATCCGGTCGCGATCCGTCCGGGTCAGCTCGAGCAGGTGGTCCTCGCCGGCGCCCAGTACGTGTCGTCCGAAGGTCTCGGCGGCCGCGACGGCATCGAAGCCGCCCGGGAAGTCGCGCGGCACGATCTTGTCGAGCTCCGAGCGATACATCGCCGCTCCGTCCGTGGCGATCGTGACGACCGCCTCGTCCGGACCGAGGTCGAGCCGCCTGGCCGTCTTGATCGCGGCCAGGATGTTGCAGATGCTCGAGATCCCGAGCGAGCCGAGCTCCCCGATCAGCGCCTGCGGGACGCCGCGCCGGTCGGCGAGGTACGCCCGGCCAGGTTCCGTGTTGAAGACCGCCAGGAGCTGGTCGGTGGCGACATCGGAGATGGCGACGACGAGGTCGGTGTTGGTCACGTTGTGGATCAGCGGGACGTGCTTGTCGCCGATCCCCTGGATGTTGTGCTCGCCGAACCCGTTCTCGAGCAGGGTCGGGCATTCGAGCGCCTCGACGGCCACGATCTTCGTCCCAAACCGGTCCTTGAGCCAGTCGCCTGCGGCGATCGTGCCGGCCGAGCCCGTTGCGGACACGAACGCGGCGGCCTCGAGCCCCGGCTGGCGCTGGCGCTCGGCGTCGACGATGGTCTCGAGCGCGCGCCCGGTCACGAGGTAGTGGCCGAGGTGGTTCCCGAACTCGGCGAACTGGTTGAGGATCACGTTGGCCGGGTCCTCGGCGAGCTCGGCGCAGGTGTCGTAGATCTCCTTGACGTTGCTCTCCGTGCCAGGCGTCCGAATGATGTCGGACGGGTCGACCACCCAGTCATCGAGCCAGTCGAAGCGCTCCTGGCTCATGCCTTCCGGCAGGACCGCGACACCGCGGCAGCCCATGATCCGGCTGATGGCGACACCGCCGCGGCAGTAGTTGCCGGTCGACGGCCAGATGGCCCGCTGCTCGACCGGGTCGAACTGGCCGGTGACGATCCGGGGCGCCAGGCATGAGTAGGCGGCGAGGACCTTGTGGGCCGCGATCATCGGGAAGCGGTTGCCGAGGGCGACGATGATCGGCGCCGCGACACCGGTCAATGACGATGGCAGCACGAGATGCTGCGGGACGGACGCCCGAGAGCGGCGGTCCGCGTCGTTGAACCAGTGGACCCGGAACAGGTTGAGCGGATCCGGCGCGTCCGGCTCGACGCTCGTCAGCCGAGCCTGCACCCCGTCGGGGATGGTCGTCGGCTCCGACAGCTGCGCGAAGGTGGGCATCCGGATCTTCGCATCACGGAAGCGCTGCACGGCACGCTCGTAGACTGCTGCGTCCACGACATCGCGCTCAAGTCCTTGTCGTCCCATCGTCATCCTCTGATCAGACTGATCCGAGCGACGGGCGGCCACTCGGAAGACCGATCGGGGACGGCGGGGGGACGAACGCCGCGTGCCCTGTTGGTTGTCCGGGATGCTACCATGCCGCAACGGTTCCGTAACGAAATCACAACGTGAATACGTAACCTTAGCCGCACGGAGGGTGCGCTCCGGTAGGGCCAGTGGATACGGAATCGCGGGTGCCTAATGGCCCACTTGATGGGCCGATCAGGGGTGGTCTACCGCCCGCCGGTGGGCGATAACTCAACACCAGGCTGCGGCGGCCCCGTCGTCCATCTCGCGGCCAGCTAAGGCAGGTTGTGATGGAGATCTCCTTTTCGCTCAACGGCCAGCCGA
>DASUPH010000405.1:0-6979 GCA_036276275.1 Candidatus Limnocylindrales bacterium | reverse complement strand
ACGAGGTCGGCTTCGCGAACGACGAGCGGTCCTCGATTCTGGAACGATCCACCGCTCGACGACCCCGTCGTCTCGAGCGGATCGCCGACCCAGAACGCGTCGGCCGGGTCCGCCCGCCAGACGCCGGCGATGACAACCTCGACGGTGAGTGCCGGATCGACCCGGCTGACGAGCGCCAGCCGATCGCCGACCGACAGGTTCATGGCGGTTGCAGCCGCCTCCGACACGGTCGCCTGGAGGGGCTCGCCGCCGGCGCTCGGCCAGACCCCGGCGACGAGGCGAGCATGGGCCTCGATGCCGTCGAGGCTCTCGAAGACGGTCAGGTCGTGGACCTGGTCCACGGCGACCGTCCGGTCGGCGAATGCGGCCGAACGCAGGACGCGAACGACCTCGCCTCCGGCGGCCGCGATCGACCGCTCGATCTGGGGCCGGATCACCCGGTCGAGGTCGTCGATCCTCGGCTTGTGCGCGTTCAGCGCGGCGACGACGGCGCGGTCGGCGGGCGGTTCGGCGAGGAGCGCCCGGTGGAGTCCTCCGGTCGCAACGGCGTCGCCGTAGACGACTCCGGTGGCGAGGAGGGTCGTGGCACAGACGAGGAGCAGCCACGCGGCGAGGACGACCGGCCAGTCGGCGAGGCTGCGTTGCACGACCGCGCCGGGCAGACCGGAACCGTGAGCCACGTCCGCTACGTACTCCCGCTTGCTCAGACGCCGATATCGCTACATACACCGCCGCCGGTCGGTCGGGTTCATGCGCCTGGCGATTGAGGGTACGCGACGCGACGCGACGGCCGCCCGCCTCACGGACCGGCCGATCGGGCCGATTCTCTCAATTGACCGCCGCACGAGCGTTAGCCGCGGCAGATCGACGCGCAGCGCCCGATTCAGCCCTGAGTTAGCCGCCCGCAGTTACTGGCACACCAATCTCGGCGGCTCTGGGTTCCTGGTGACCGCCCGGCGAGCATATGAGGGATTCGAGGGCTCGGCCCGGCGGAGGGCTCGGCCCGGCGGAGGGCTCGGCCCGGCGGCAATGACCACGCGGCCCGCGGGCTCCGGAGCCCCGGACCTCAGACCGGCTTCGCCGACCCGAACCTCTTCAACTCGGCATCGAGGTCGAGCGGCAGGATGGCGCCACGATGCTCGGCATCGCCCCACGCCTCGCGCGGGACACGCCACATGATCTCGAACTCGTTGCCATCCGGGTCGCGACCGTAGAGCGACTTCGAGACGACGTGGTCGCTCGCGCCGCCCAGAGCGCCGGCCGTGCTCAGCGCGTCGGACGCCGCGGCGAGGTCCTCGATCGTCGGGACCTCCCAGGCGAGGTGATAGAGGCCCACCGAGCCACGCGGCGCGCTCGGCGCATTCGGCCCGACCGAGAACAACCCCAGGTCATGGTGGTTGTCCTCGAGGGGGCTCCGCATGAAGATCGCCTGCCCGCCCATCTCCTTGCCGACGACCTCGAAGCCGAAGAGCCGGCCGTAGAACTCCGCGGCTCGCTCGGCGTCCCGGACGAACAGGACGGCGTGGTTGAGGCGGGCAACGGGGATCGACATCAGGATCAGTTCCGGTTCGCGGTCGCGGTGGCCGTCAGCTCGGGGCCGACGAGGACCCATGCATCCTGCCACGTCCCGTTCGAGATGGCTCGGGTGATGTTCAGCCAGGCCATGCCCTCGAGGGTTCGGGCTGCGGCGAGCGATCCGGCATCGACCGGCCGGAAGCCGATCGACTCGACGACGTCGAGGACGGTCTGCTTGGCCGCGGCATCGTCGCCGGCGACGAACCCGTCAGCTGAGATCCCGTTGACCTTCGGCTCGGCCTGACGCGAGGCGAAGCTCGTGTTGAAGGCCTTGACGACCGACGTCCCGGGCAGCTTGCCCTGGAGCTCCTCGGCGATCGAGGTGGCCGCGCCGTCGGGGGACGGCGTCGGGCGGTTCGAGACATCGACGACGACCTTGCCCGCCAGCGCATCGCCGATCTCGGAGGCAAGCGCCTCGAAGGCGGTCGACGGGACGGCGAGGACCACGATGGCGGCGCTCGATACGGCTTCGGCGTTGGTCGGTGCCGCGGTTGCGCCGCTCTGGGCGGCTGCCTCGCGGGCGTGCTCGGGATGGGTGGCCGAAACCGTGACGTCGTGTCCGGCTCGGGTCAACGAACCGGCGAGGGCGCGCCCGACGTTTCCGGCTCCGATGATGGCAATCTGCATGTCCGTGATCCTCCAGGATCTGCTGTTCCGCGCTTGACGTGTTGGCTGTTGTCAAGCAATATTTGGTGATAGCAATACCGTACGACCGAATGCGGTCGTTGTCAACACTGTTTTGTGGAGAGCAAACACGATGGTCACCGCAGTTCCCTCGAATGAACCGGCCCGTCGGCCACCCGCGGTGGGGCGTCAGGTTCGGCGCTGGCGTGGTGAACGCGGCATGACCCTTGCCAAGGTCGCGGAGGCGGCCAACCTGAACGTCGGCTACCTGTCCCAGATCGAGAACGACAAGGCATCGCCGTCGCTCACGTGTCTCGCCTCCATCGCGGTCGCCCTCGACGTGCCGATTGCATGGTTTCTCGTCGACGAGAACCAGGCGCCGGAGGTCACGCGCGCCGCGGACCGCCGCTGGCGGGCGCTACCGGGCGGGCGGGCGAGCCGGATCGACGGCCGCGGCTCGAGCGACATCTCGATCGTCGAGATCGAGGCGGAGCCGGGCCATGGGACCGGCGTCCACAACCACCCCGGCGACGAGCATCACTACGTGACCGCCGGACGGTTCCGGTTGACCCAGGGCGAGCACGTCGTCGAGCTGGGGCCGGGCGACTACCTCCGCTGGGACGGCCTGATCCCCCACGACGCGGAGGCGATCGGCGACGAGCCCGGCTCGATGCTGATCGTCCGATTGACCCGCCACGGCGAGCCCCACGACTGACGGCGGGCGTCGCCGCCCGCCGTCGATCGGCATGGACCCGGATCAGCTGATCCGGGTGATCGCGAACGGGTTCTGGAGCGGGTGGTGGTTGCCGTGGCCGATCCAGATCCGGCCGACCGGCAGCTTCGCGCCGTTGAGCGAGCCCGAGAAGGCGAGGCGGCGGGCGCAGGCCGTCTTGAAGTCGATGCCGTCCACCGCACCGTAATTGTAGAAGCGGTAGGTGAGCGTCAGGCGATCGGCGCTGAGGGCCATCGTGTCGCCCCCCTCGAGGCGGATCGCCCTCGCGGTCATGGGCGCGCTCGACACGATGCGGCCGGTGAACACGGCCCTGGTCGAGCCGACGTGCGTGACCCGCAGGTGCCAGCCATTGGCGTCGTGCCAGATGTAGTCGCCGGCCTGCGCCCCCGCGTGGAAGAGCGTGGGCACACCCTGCACCGCGAGCGGCCAGCGACCGTCCGTGCAGACGACGGCGGTCGAGACGGTCGAGGCGGCCGGTGATGTCGTGGCCGCGAACGCGGACGCAGGAGCGAGCAGTCCGGCGGTGATCGCGCTGAGGCCGATCAGGCTGCCGATGAACGAGCGACGAAGGCGCATGGCGTCATCTCCTCGTGGCATGGGTGGATGACGTCACCGTGGCCGGTCCGTGTACGACCGGCGTCGGCCCTTTGTCAGCGGGAGGTAATGCCGACCGCCGGTCCAGTCGTGACCCAACCGCAACCGGCGGGTGTGCACGCACGCCCTCGCGGCTCGGTATCCTTCACCCGTCCCAAATCGATTCCGTGCATTGATCGACAACGTCAGGTGGTGCCCATGAAGGTCGGCGTCGCCAAGGAGACTGCGTCCGGCGAGCGGCGCGTCGCCCTGGTACCCGAAGCGCTCAGCAAGCTCACGGCAGCCGGGCTCGAAGTTGTCGTCGAGGCCGGGGCCGGGGCCGGCGCGTCGCTCCCGGACCAGGCCTACGTCGACGCGGGAGCGAAGGTCGTATCGACGAGGGAGCTCTACGACCAGGCGGACGTGATCCTCCGGATCCAGAAGCCCAGCGAAGCCGAGGTTGGCGTGATGCGCAAGGGCCAGACCGTCCTGGGGCTGCTCCAGCCGCTCATCGACCCGAAGACCTCGGCTGCGCTCGCGAAGCAGGGCGTGACCGCGATCAGCCTCGACGCGATCCCCCGAACGCTGTCGCGCGCCCAGTCGATGGACGCGCTCAGCTCGCAGGCCAACGTCGGCGGGTACAAGGCGGTCCTGATCGCAGCCAACGAGTACGGCCGGTACTTCCCGCTCCTGACGACGGCCGCGGGAACCGCCAAGCCGGCCAACGTCCTGATCCTCGGGATCGGGGTCGCGGGCCTCCAGGCGATCGGCACCGCGCGCCGCCTCGGGGCGGTGGTCAAGGCCTACGACGTCCGACCGGAGACGCGCGAGCAGGCGGAGAGCCTCGGCGCCCAGTTCGTCAAGCTGAAGACGACGATCGACGCGACCGGCGCCGGCGGGTACGCCCGCGAGCTGACCGCCGAGGAACGGGCCGCCCAGCAGGCCGAGCTCAACGAAGTCATCGGCGGGATGGACATCGTGATCACGACGGCCCAGGTCCCGGGTCGCAAGCCACCGCTTCTCGTCACCGCCGACGCCGTCTCGCGGATGAAGCCGGGCTCCGTGATCATCGACATGGCGGCGTCCGCCCTGGGTGGCAACTGCGAGCTGTCACAGGCCGGCAAGTCGATCGCGACAGACAACGGGGTGACGATCGTGAGCCCCGACAACCTGCCCGCGACGATGCCGGCCGGCGCGTCCGCCTTCTACGCCCGGAACATCTCGGCGCTCCTGCTCGGGATGGTCAAGGACGGCAACCTCGACCTCGACTTCGAGGACGAGGTCACGAAAGCGACGGTGATCACGAAGGACGGCGCGGTGGTCTCCGACGCCGTGAAGAAGCTGCTCGAGCCCGCCCCGGCGGCCGCGCCCTCGAAGCCGGCCGGAGGCAAGGCATGACCGCGGCGGAGATCAACGGCCTGCTCGAAGTCCTCACCGTCTTCACCCTCGCGATCCTCGTCGGGATCGCCGTCATCAGCAAGGTCCCGGCCACCCTCCACACGCCGCTGATGAGCGGTGCCAACTCGATCCACGGGATCGTCCTCGTCGGGGCGATGCTCATCGCGTCCCAGGCCACCGAGCCGATCAGCCAGGTCCTCTCGCTGGTGGCCGTGGCCTTCGCCACGATGAACGTGGTCGGCGGCTACGTGGTCACGGACCGGATGCTCCAGATGTTCCGCAAGAAGCCGGTCGCACCAAAGCCGGCCGCCGACGACGCCGAGGCCGCGTCGTGACCGCCCTCGAGATCGTCGAGATCATCGTCCGGATCGCCTGGCTGGCGGGCGCGGTCGCGTTCGTCATCGGGCTGAGCCGGATGAACTCACCGGCCACCGCCCGCAACGGCAATCTTGTGTCCGCGGGCGGCATGGCGATCGCGGTCGCGGCGACCGCGGTCCTGATCCTCCTGCGCCAGCTGAACGGCGTTCCCGTCGCCGGCATCGCCTGGCCGATCATCGTCCTCGGCGTCGCCCTCGGCGGCGGGCTCGGCCTGTACACGGCGCGGACCGTGAAGATGACGGCGATGCCGCAGCTGGTGTCGCTGTTCAACGCGGTCGGCGGCGGGGCGGCGGCCCTCATCGCGATCGACGACTACATCCGCCTCGCCGGTGCCGGCGGCGGCGTCCGGATCGACGAGCACGTCTTCATCGTCCTCGACATCATCATCGGCTCGATCACGTTCACCGGCTCGATCATCGCCTCGGGCAAGCTCCAGGGCCTGATCCCCGGCAAGCCGATCCAGGTCCCGGGCGGCCAGCTCGTGACGATCGCCCTGGCCGCGATCACCGTCGTCGGCGCCGTGTTCCTGTTCGCGACCGGGACGCCGAACCTCGGCGTCATGGTCGTGATCCTGGCGGCCGCCCTGGTCTTCGGGGTCACGATGACTCTCCCGATCGGCGGCGCGGACATGCCGGTCGTGATCTCGCTCCTCAACTCGTTCACCGGAACCGCGGTCGCGATGGCGGGCTTCGTCATCAACAACCCGGTCCTGATCATCGCCGGTGCCCTCGTCGGGGCGTCGGGCGCGATCCTGACCAAGCTCATGGCCGACGCGATGAACCGCTCGGTGCTGAACATCATGATCGGCGGGTTCGGTGGCGGCGACAGCGTCGCCGGTCCGGTCGGGGCCGAGGGCGCTTCGGTCCGGGAGGTCGGCGTCGACGACGCCGCGATCCAGCTCGCCTATGCCCAGCACGTGATCGTCGTCCCGGGCTACGGCCTCGCAGTCGCCCAGGCCCAGCACGCCGTCCGCGAGCTCGCCGAGCTGCTCGAGAGTCGCGGGGTCGACGTCAAGTACGCCATCCACCCGGTCGCCGGCCGGATGCCGGGTCACATGAACGTGCTGCTGGCCGAGGCGAACGTGCCCTATCCCCAGCTCATGGAGATGGAGGACATCAACCCCGAGTTCGAACGGGCCGACGTGGCCCTCGTCATCGGGGCGAACGACGTGACGAACCCGGCCGCGCGGCGACCCGGCTCGCCGGTCTCGGGCATGCCGATCCTCGACGTCGACCACGCCAAGTCGATCGTCGTGATGAAGCGCTCGATGGGCAAGGGCTACGCCGGCATCGACAACGAGCTCTACACGAACCCGAAGACCGGGATGCTCTTCGCCGACGCGAAGGAGGGGCTGGCCTCGCTGATCGCCGCCGTCAAGGCGCTGTAGCGGGGCTCGACGTCCCCGGGCCGGAGCGCCGATCTGCCGCAGGAGGGCGCGATGCAGAAGATCCTCAACGACCCCGAGCGCTTCGTCGACGAGATGCTCGACGGCATCATCGCCGCCCATCCCCGCCAGCTCCGCCGACTCGGGCCGCGGGCGATCGTCCGGGCCCAGGCGCCCATCGCCGACAAGGTGGCCATCGTCACCGGCGGCGGGTCGGGTCACCTGCCGGTCTTCATGGGCTACGTCGGGCAGGGGCTCCTCGACGGGGCGGCGATCGGCGAGGTGTTCGCCTCGCCAAGCGCCGACCAGATGCT
>DASUPH010000404.1:0-5030 GCA_036276275.1 Candidatus Limnocylindrales bacterium | reverse complement strand
CCGATGAGATCTGCTTCCTGACCGCGACCGAGCTGGCCGGCCTCATCCGCCGGCGCGACGTCTCCGCGCGCGAGGTGATGGAGGCTCATCTGCGTCGGATCGAGGCCGTCAATCCCGGGGTCAACGCGATCGTGACGCTCGTCGCGGAGAAGGCCCTCGACGCGGCCGACGCGGCCGATGCAGCCGTCGCCCGAGGGGAGGCGCTCGGTCCCCTGCACGGCCTGCCCATCGCGGTCAAGGACGCCCATCGCACGCGCGGGATCCGGACGACCCAGGGCTCGCCGATTCATGCCGACGACGTTCCGGATACGGACGAGCTCATCGTCGAGCGCGAGAAACAGGCCGGCGCGATCGTGCTCGGCAAGACCAACCTGCCGGAGTTCGGCGCCGGCTCGCAGACGTTCAACCCGGTCTTCGGCCCAACCCTCAACCCCTACGACCTGTCGCGGACGTGTGGCGGCAGCAGTGGCGGATCCGCGGTCGCCCTGGCCTGCGGGATGGCGCCGCTCGCCGACGGCAGCGACATGGGCGGATCGCTTCGCAACCCCGCCTCGTTCTGCAACGTCGTCGGCCTTCGACCGTCGCCCGGACGGGTTCCATCGTGGCCGGCCCAGCTCGCCTGGTCGACGTTGTCCGTGGACGGACCAATGGCCCGGACGACCGCGGACGTCGCGCTCCTGCTGAGCGCGATCGCGGGGCCCGACCCGCGCTCCCCGATCGCCCTTGGCGAGCCGGGCAGCCGGTTCGCCGCGCCGCTGGACCGCTCATTCCAGGGGACGCGGATCGCCTGGGTCCACCTTGGGCTGCCCTTCGAGGCCGAGGTGCGGGCGGTCGTGGACGCCCAGCGGCCGGTGTTCGAGGGGCTCGGTTGCACCGTCGAGGACGAGGAGCCGGATCTCGCCGATGCGGACGAGATCTTCAAGGGCATCCGGGCCTGGTTGTTCGAGGCCGCCCGTGGCGACGACTATCGAGCCCGCCGCCCCTTGAAGGCGACGATCGTCTGGAACGTGGAGCAAGGGCTCGGCCTCACCGGGCCGGACCTCGGCCGACTCGAGACGATGCGGAC
This sequence comes from Candidatus Limnocylindrales bacterium, assembly GCA_036276275.1. GTDB lineage: Bacteria > Chloroflexota > Limnocylindria > Limnocylindrales > CSP1-4 > CF-46. Next base: position 3,964 of record DASUPH010000404.1, on the reverse strand, counting down.
CGCCTTGTACGAGCGCATTCGCCTGTTCATGACGCGCTACGACTACCTCGTGCTGCCGGTCAGCCAGGTCCTCCCGTTCGACATCGACACGGAGTTCCCGACGCAGGTGGACGGCGTCGCGATGGACTCGTACATCGACTGGATGCGCTCGTGCTATCTGATCAGCGCGACGGGCAACCCGGCCATCTCCGTGCCGGCGGGCTTCTCGGCGGACGGGCTCCCGGTCGGGCTCCAGATCGTCGGTCGGTACAACGATGATTGGAGCGTGCTCCAGCTCGCGCACGCGTTCGAGGGGGCCACCGAGCACGGGAAGCGCCGCCCGGCCTGAGCGGCCCGGCCATCGCCCGCTGGGACACTCCACGGTGGCGGATCATCTGTTTGGTATGAGTGACACGCTCGCGGCCGATGACATCGCGTCCGCGGTCGTAGCCCGGGCCGCGTCAGGGGACGTGGCGGCCCTCGAGCAGATCGTCGCCCGGTACCACGACGAGATGACGCGGGTCTGCGTCGTCGTCTGCGGCGGGGACGCCGACCTCGCCCAGGACGCCGTCCAGTCGGCGTGGCCGATCGCCTGGCGGAAGCTCGGAACCCTTCGCGATTCAGGCCGCCTTCGGGCATGGCTCGTGACCGTGGCCGCCAACGAGGCTCGGCAGATCCTCCGTCAACGGCGGCGACGCGTGGTGGTCGAGCTGGATTTAGCCGATATCGAATCCAGTCAAGACGACCCGGCCGACGCGATCCGGTCCGTCGATCTTCGGGCGGCCGTGCGCCGCCTCGACCCCGAGGATCGGACGCTGCTGGCCCTCCGATACGTCGCCGGTTTCGATTCCTCCGAGCTCGGCCTCGCCATGGGGATGAGCTCGTCGGGCGTGCGCTCGCGATTGGAACGACTCACCGCTCGCCTGCGAAGGGAGCTCGACCATGACTGAGCAAGCCTTCGAGGCGCGCCTGACAACAGGCCTCCGCGAGATGGCCGACGCCGGCACGCGGCCGTTCGACCCGAGCGTGGTGGCCGAGGCCGCTGTCGCGACGCCGGGCGGTGCGGCCGGTCTCTGGCCCAGGCTCGTCGTCGGCGAAACGCGGCGCTGGATCTCGTTGGCGGCCGCCCTGTTGCTGCTGGCGGCGTTGGTGGGACTCGCGGTCGCCCTGGTGGGTTCGCGTCGGGCCGCATCCGTCGAGCAATTGGCGTTCGTTCGGAACGGTGACATCTGGGTCGCCAACCTGGACGGAACCGGCGCCCGCCTGTTGGCTGCGCAAGGCGTCGAGGGAGCCGTGGGGTCCGCGTGTGTCGGGGTGCAGTGGTCGCGCGACGGTTCGCGCCTGGCCGCCCCGCTCGGCGCCAACCCGGCTGGGGCCGACAGGGATCCGCGGCGGATCGCGATCCTGGCCGCGGGCGGCGCGTCGCTCGGATCGTTGGCGGTCGAGTTCGGCTCGATGGCGATGGCGTGGTCGCCCTCAGGCAACCACCTCGCGGTGCTCGCGCCACAGGCAACGAAGGGCGGACTCTGGTTGTTCGACGGATCGGGCAAGCTCGAGCGAGAGCTCGCGCTCCCACCGCCGTATCGCGCCGCGCAGGCGACGACGTTCGTCACGGTCAGCTGGTCGCCCGACGGCCGGTTCCTCGCGGTGACCGGGTGCCCATGCGACTCCGGGAACCATGGCAGCTGGATCGTGGCGGTCGACGGCTCGGGAGCCCGCGAGATCCGGGTTCCCGGCGACGGCCACGCCCTGTCGCTGGCGTGGAGCCCCGACGGAACGCGGGTGGCGATCGGAACCGGCAATTGGGCACCGTCCCATAGTCCCGAAGGACCCGGCGAGCTCTGGGCGATCGACGTCGATGGAGGCTCGGCCGCACGCATCGCGACCACCTTCGACGTGCTGGACGGGACCGCCTGGTCACCGGACAGCCGGTGGATCGCGTACTCGGAACCAAACGCGGTTGACGTGGTCCGCGCAGACGGTTCGGGGGAGCCGCTTCGGGTGCCCGGCGGTTCCCCGGGGCTCAGGTGGTCCTCGCAGCCGCGGCTGTACTACCTGGTTGCGCCGCAGATGCCCCGCGAGGCCTCGCCCGCCGAACTGCAGGCGATCGGCTCGATCATGGCGGTCGATCCGTCCGGTGGGGAGCCCACGGTCGTCATCGACCACGTCGACGCCCTGTCGCAATTCGACATCGGTCAGCCCCCGCCCTCGTCTTGACGACCGGGCAGGTACACGTGCCAGACGAACCTGCGGACGGCGCCAAATATATCGCTTGACGTTATATCATTGCCTGAGATAGTACGGTCACATGGACGCACTAGAACGCCAGCCGTCGCGGCATGGTCTGCCGACCATCGCAAACCGAGCGCTCGGGGTCCTCGGGATCCTCGGGGGCGTCATGCTCCTCGCGATCTGGGCCCCCGCGTTTCCATGGAGCGTCGACCTTCTCAATCCGCTCCGGTTGGTGCTGTTCAACGCCGGGGCGATCGCGATCGTCTACGCCGTCCATCGGCGCCAGGCGACGATCGCGCGCCGAGCCTCGCTCGCTGCGGCCGTGCCCGCGATCCTCGCCAACGCCTGGTACCTCGCGACGGTCATCGTCGCGATCGGCCGCCCGCAGTTCCCTGAACCCGACCCGGGATTCCGCCCGATCTTCTTCTACGCAGCAATCGCCCTGTGGCTCACGGATGCCGCATTCGGGCTGGTTGCCCTGCGGATCGGCGTCGTCCCCCGGCACGCAGCGTTCATGCTCCTGATCGGCTCCCTGCTGGCGCTGACCGGTGTCAGCGGGCTGGGTTTCACGACCGGCCCGTTCGCCGCGATCATCGAGCCACTCACGATCGTCGGCGTCGCCATCGTCGGCCTCGGCTGGATCCTCCTTGGCCTCGATCTCGCGACCCGATGGCGTCCGTCCCCAGTCGAGCCGCCGTAGAGCCCGAAGCAAGGGCCCGAGCCTTGACAGGCAAGTGGGCACTTGCCTATCATCGACTTCTGGACGTGTTCAAGGCCCTTGCCGATCCGACCAGGCGGACCATCCTCGATGAGCTGACCGACCGCGACGGTCAGACCTTGTTCGAGCTCTGTGCTCGCCTGTTGATGAAGCACGGGATCGATTCGACGCGTCAGGCGATTTCCCAGCATCTCGACGTGCTCGAGGGCGCCGGTCTGGTCAGGGTCAAACGCGACGGCCGGTACAAGTTCCACTACCTCGACACCTCGCCGCTCAAGGAGATCGCCGACCGCTGGCCCAGCCGAGACTGAAGGAGTGTTCGCGTGCGGATCTATGTCACGAGCGTCTTCGTCGACGACCAGGCGACGGCCCTCGACTTCTACACCAACGTCCTGGGGTTCCAGAAGAAGACGGACATCCCCCTCGGCAGTGTCTCGTGGCTGACCGTGGTGTCGCCGGAACAGCCAGACGGAACCGAGCTCCTCCTCGAGCCCTCTGGCCATCCAGCCGTCAGGCCCTACAAGAACGCCCTGGTCGAGGACGGGATCCCGGCCGCCTCGTTCGCCGTCGACGACGTACCGGCGGAGTTCGATCGGCTCCGGTCGACGGGCGTGCGGTTCACCCAGGAGCCCACGGAGATGGGCGGCGTAACCACGGCCGTCTTCGACGACACCTGCGGCAACCTCATCCAGATCGTGCAGCTGGCGTAGGCGCGGAGCCTTCCTCTGATCCGAACCGCTGGACGGTGTCGTGTGGCTGGCCAGGAAGGTGCCCGATCAGGCCGGCTGCGTTGCGAGCGTTCGGAGATCCAGGTACTTGAAGCCAAGGGCTGCCATCACGCGCCGCAGCGGCCCGGGCAGGTCTTTCGCCTCCCGTGCGTCGACCATTGCAGGTTCATCGAGATCGAAGACCTGGTCGTGCAGTTGCATCCGACATCGGCCGGCTGCGATCACGTTGCGCGCCCACTCGGACTGCATGCCCAGGGGCACGACAATCCGAAAGCCTTCCCGTGTCGGCTCCGGATGGACCGGAGTG
>DASUPH010000403.1:0-6658 GCA_036276275.1 Candidatus Limnocylindrales bacterium | reverse complement strand
GATGGCGACCGGGTAGTAGTGATCCGTGAGGTACGGGCTCGGCGAGTGGCCCTGGATCCAGATCGTGTAGATCCCGACCGGGGCGGCAGGCGTTGCGTTGAAGGTCGCCCACGTGATCGTGGTCGCCGGCGTGGCCGGTTGCGGCGTGAACGTCAGCGCCGAGAGCGTCGTCCCGTACGGGTTCGCGGGATCGCCCCAGTCCGGGAAGGCGCTGGTGATGATGGTCCCGGTGAAGGCGGCGTTCTTCGTGGCCGACATCGTCACGGCGCCGTTCCGGTTCTGGGTCGCGTTGATCGGGACCGTGCCGGCGACCGTCAGGCTGAAGTCCGGGATCGTCATGACCGTGCCGGAGTAGACGGCCGCGAGGATCTCCTGGCCGGCGACGTATCGGTCGTCGACCGCGTCGATGATGATTCCCGAGGAGTTGCCGTCCATGATCGCGACCTGGTCGTTCGGGTCGGGTGGCGTGGTGGCCGGCGGGAACTCAGGTCCGGTGTAGCCGGTGCCGACGTAGGCCGCGGTGAGCGACTTGAGCGTGTTGGCGTTCGTGCCGGCGGTCACGCCGTCGTAGAAGACGTTCGACGTCGCGGACTGGAAGTTGCGGATGTCGAGGGCGATGAAGCCACGGAAGCTCGACGAATTCGACGCCTGGGAACCCTGCCCGACGAGCGAGATGATCGGGCCGTGGTGGGACGGGTCGTCGTTCGGGTTGGCGGCATTGAAGTCCGCGCCCCGGCTCGGGGCGGTTCGCAGCGTCCCGTTCGTCTCGGTCCCCAGGCACGCGGTGTCGGCGGTCGAGACGAGGTCCTGGAAGTCGCGCGTGTCGCCGTCGCACGGGGAGACGGCGCCGCTCGTCGGCCCCGGGGCGTTGATGAAGTGGCGGACGGCGATCGGCAGCATGTCGCCCTTCGTCTCCGTCCGCCCCTGACCGCCGATCGAGTTGCTGGTCAGCCCGACGATCCGCCCGAACGTGTAGTTGACCGGGTTCTGGACCGCCACCCGGACCTCGTTGCCCGAGATCAGGATCCCGTTGATCAGGTAGGACGGGTCGCCGGCGTGGCCGCTCAGGTAGACCGGCGTCGTCGGCGGCAGGGACGGCGTCACGCCGCTCGGGCTCGTCATGAAGTTGCGGGTCAGGATCGCGCGCGCCTCGTCGTCGGCCTCCGCGACGGTGTCGCCCCGGATCAGGGCGTTCGCCGCGGCGAGGGCGGCGGCATCGGCGGCGTTCTGAAGGAATCGGCGCTCGCTGTAGAAGCGGCCGACATCGAAGGCGAGCCCGGCCGCGGCCAGCAGGACCGTCAGGGCCAGGGCGAAGACGACCATCACCTGGCCGCGCTCGGCCCGGGCCCCGGGACGCGATGCACGGCGGAAGACGCCGCGGCCCGCGGCCGGCATCAGTTGAGCACCATCGTGACTTCGCCGACGAGCTGCATCCGGCCACCGGCGTCCTTCGGCAGGAACGTCGAGATCAGGGGGATGACGAGGTCCTGGTGATAGGTCGCCCGGACGGTCACCTGCTGGCCTACGCGGGTGTCGGAGTCCGTGATCCCGGTCGGGACGACATAGGTGACCACGAGATCGCCGTTCGTGAAGACCAGGCCGCTCTTGGTCCACGTCGAGCCCGTCGCGAAGTAGGGCGACGTCTTGCCGAGCAGGTTCATCGACGCGAGGACCGAGGTCTTGATCTCCTCGTTGCGTGCCAGGTCGTTCTGGTCCTTCGACATCCCTCCGGACCGGTCGTAGACGTAGACGGTCCCGACCCGGGCCGCATCGCGGGCGGCGTTGGTCATCGTGACGTACGTGTTGAAGATGAATCCGAACTGGATGATGCCGAGGAGGATGAGGAAAAGGGGCATCAGGACGAGCGAAAACTCGACCAGGCTCTGACCCCGTTCGGACTCTCGTCGCCTGGCGGTCGCAGCGAAACCACGGATAGTTGCGGACGGCACCGTTGGGCCAACTCCTCTGATCGCGATCGGACTGGGTGTATGTCACGCGAATTCCGTACGCGGGGGTATGACTCGTTCGTCCCAGCGGTCGTAGCCCAGCCGGATGCGCAGCCGGCGGCGTTCGGCTGTCCGTCGCGCCCCACCGATTCCGAGAGAGAACGTCTGTTCGACTGGGCCCGGCGTTCCGTGCTATTCTCCGTGCCCCATGCCCGACTTCCGTCTCGTCGCCCCTTTCCAGCCGACCGGCGATCAGCCGAAGGCGATCGAGCGCCTCGTCGACGGCCTCCAGAAGGGCCTGAAGCACCAGACACTGCTCGGAGCAACAGGCACGGGAAAGACCTACACGATTGCCCAGGCGATCGAGGCCCACAAGAAGCCGACCCTCGTCCTCGCCCACAACAAGACGCTGGCCGCCCAGCTCTACGCGGAGTTCCGCGAATTCTTCCCGGACAACGCGGTCGAGTACTTCGTCAGCTACTTCGACTACTACCAGCCCGAGGCATACCTGCCCCGGAGCGACACGTACATCGAGAAGGATTCGAGCCGGAACGACGAGATCGACCGGCTGCGCCACGCCGCGACGCACGCCCTGTTCGAGCGGCGCGACGTGATCATCGTGGCGTCGGTCTCGTGCATCTACGGGCTCGGTGCCCCGGTCGACTACGGGGCGACGGTTCTCCGCCTCCGCCAGGGTGGCTCGTACCGTCGCGACGCGGTCCTCCGCCAGCTCGTGGATCTCCAGTACCAGCGCAACGACCAGGCGCTCCAGCGCGCCCGCTTCCGCGTCCGCGGCGACACCCTCGAGTTCCAGCCGGCCTCGGAGGAGACGCTCGTCCGGGTCGAGTTCTTCGGCGACGAGGTCGAGCGGATCACCGAGCTCGATCCGCTGACCGGCGAGCTCCTTGCGGAACGCAAGGAGGTCAACGTCTATCCGGCCAGCCACTACGTGACGCCGCAGGACAAGCTGAAGCTGGCGATCGTCAACATCGAGGCCGAGATGGAGGAGCGGGTCGGGGAGCTGGACGCCGAAGGCCGGATCCTCGAGGGCGCCCGTCTCCGCCAGCGGACGACCTTCGACCTCGAGATGATGCGCGAGCTCGGCTTCTGCACCGGCATCGAGAACTACTCGCGGCACCTGTCGCGACGCGAGGCGGGTTCGCGGCCGTGGACGCTCCTCGACTACTTCCCGCCGGACTGGCTGCTCGTCGTCGACGAGTCGCACATGACGATCCCCCAGGTCGTCGGGATGTACAAGAACGACCGGACCCGCAAGGAGATCCTCGTCGACTTCGGGTTCCGGCTGCCGTCGGCGCTCGACAACCGGCCGCTGACGTTCGAGGAGTTCGAGGGCCACCTCAACCAGGTCGTCCACATGTCGGCGACGCCGGGCCCATACGAGCACGAGCGCAGCGAGCGGATCGTCGAGCAGCTGATCCGGCCGACGGGCGTCGTCGACCCGGAGATCGACGTCCGCCCGACGGACGGCCAGATCGACGACCTGCTCGAGGAGATCCGGCTGCGGGTCGAGCGCGGCGAGCGCGCCCTCATCACGACCCTGACGAAGAAGATGGCCGAGGACCTGACCGACTATCTCCGCGAGCTCGGGGTCAAGGTCCAGTACCTCCACAGCGAGGTGGACACGCTCGAGCGGGTCGCGATCCTGCGGGATCTCCGCCTCGGCGTGTTCGACGTCCTCGTCGGGATCAACCTCCTCCGCGAGGGGATCGACCTGCCGGAGGTGACGCTGGTCGCGATCCTCGACGCCGACAAGGAGGGCTTCCTGCGGAGCTCGTGGTCGCTGATCCAGATGATCGGCCGGGCGGCCCGCAACATCGGCGGCCGGGTCGTGATGTACGCCGACCGGACGACCGAATCGATGGCGGCGGCGATCGACGAGACGAACCGCCGGCGCGGCGTCCAGCAGGCATACAACCGCGATCACGGGATCGAGCCGACGACGATCGTCAAGGAGATCCACGACATCAACGAGCGGCTGCGGACCGTGGCCGAGGGGGCCGTCGTCTACACCTCCGAGCGCGAGGAGCTCACCGGTCGGGCGCTGACCCTCGAGAACACGAAGGCGATCGAGAAGCTCGTCGCGAAGATGGAAGCGGAGATGCGGAACGCCGCGAAGCAGCTCGAGTTCGAGCGGGCGGCGGCCCTCCGGGACGAGATCCAGCAGATCCGCCTCCGCGTCCTCGAGCAGGACGCGTCTCTTGCGGTCGGGCGGGCGGCGGAGCGGGCCGCCTCGACGCTTCGGACCGGGCTCATCGGCGCGGCCGACCGGAAGCGGGTGTCGCGGCGGGACGAGAGCGCGGCCGAAGGCCCATCGTTCGAGGTGATGAGCGTCACGGTCCTGCCGGCCGAGGAAGAGCCGGCCGACACCCTCGACGTCGACCCCCACGGCGATGCCGACGGCGACGGGACGACCGACGCGAACACCGCCTCCGACTGGCTGCCCGGCATCCGTGACGAGCACGACGACACGGGCCGAACGGCGGCCTGGCGCGATCGCCCGACCTGGGATCGAACGGTCACCCCGAACGTCCGGAAGCGGACCGGGACGCGACCGGGCGCGCGTCGCCGCCGGTAGGGGAGCCGCCGGGCCGACCTTCTCCTGCCGCGCGCTCGCCTGAGGAACTTCCCGCGGCGACGGAATCGCGGCCTCCCCGACCGCGTGACTATATCGCTTGACAATATATCACGCGCCGATATAGTCGGCGCATGGAAGCCGCAGCGCTCGCCCTTCCACCCTCCGCCGCCCACCGCGCCCTCGGGGTCCTCGGGATCCTGGGTGGGCTGGTCCTCGTCGCCGGCTACATTCCGAGCATCGACTGGGGCGGGTTGTTCGTCATGCGCCTGGTCCTCTTCAATGCCGGGGCCATCGCGATCGCGATCGCCGTGCATCGCCGGCAGGCGCTGCGGTCCCGCTACCTGTCACTCGCAACGACGGCCCTGGCCGTGTTCGGGAACGCCTGGTACCTGGCGATGGTCATCCTCGCGAACGGCAGGCCGCAGTTCCCCGAACCCGATCCCGAGTTCCGGCCCTTGTTCTTCCTTGCCGCCATCGTCATGTGGCTGGCCGACGCGCTCTTCGCTCTGGTCGCCCTCCGGCTCGGTGCCGTGTCGCGGTGGGCGTCGTTCGCGATCGCCGTCGGCTCCGTCGTAGCCTTCCTCGCCATGGGCGGCGTCGGCGACCACCTTCCATGGCTGGTCGGGCTGATCGAGCTGACGGCACCCGTCCACCTGTGGGGGGTCGCGCTCCTCGGCATCGGCTGGGTCCTCATGGGCATCGATGTCGTGACGCGGCGCCGGCCCGTTCCGGCATCGATCTCGCCGGCGCCCGATGCGAACGAGGCGCGCACCGCCGAGCACCTCGGCTAGGACCGCTCCGACATGCACGACGGGCGTGTGACCCTTGCCCTGGCCCTGCTCGCGGTCCTCCTCGGGGCTTGCGGCGGCGCCCAGATCACCCCCGCTCCAACCGACTCCCTCGCGGCGCGTGAAGCATTGCGCGCCGTCATCGAGGACGTCGCCGGCTCGACGGCCTACGCCTACGACGTGGCCGACGATCGCGGCCACGGGATGGCGGGAGCCAAGATCATCGCCATCCCGGAGACCGGCGAGTTCGCGGCGATCTATCACGCGTGGCGGGACAACCCGGGCATCTTCGAGGTCCACCTCGCGACCTCGAGCGATCTCATGACCTGGACCTGGCACGTGAAGCTGGCGAGCGAAGCCGCGCAACCCACGATCCGGGTCGCCCAGGACGGCGGCTACGTCGCGGCCTGGGAGGTGATGCGGATCACGGGTGACCCGAACCCGATGGCCTTCGCCTACTACCCGGCCTGGGAGGCCCTCCTCGAGGCGAAGCCGACGAAGACCTACGAGACCAAGATCAGCATCTCGCCCTGCTGCGAGGGCACCCCGAACCTGTACAGCGCCAGCAGCATCGCCGCCGACGTTGGCCTGCACTTCTACGACGACTACGTTCGGGATCGCCAGGCTCGGGGGACGATGACCTGGACGGACTGGTCCGTCGCCAAGCAGCCGCAGCTCGACGCCACCCTGACCGCGATCGGGGTCGAGGGCCACATCGGCGACCGCGATTCGATCCACTTCCGGGGCTTCGACTTCCTGCTCCTCGAGGGCGACGTCCGGCCCGACGATTGGTCGGCCTGGCGGATCTTCCTCGTCGACGACGCGGTGGGGGCGGCCACGCCGCTAGACATCCGTACGCACGCGAGGAGCCTCTCGATGTCGAACCCGACGATCGAGCTCGTGGAGCTCGGCGGCAAGCCGGCGCTCGTCATGGGCGTCTTCATCCAGCAGTCGGCCCCAGGCAGCCACGAAGACGCCCAGCTCATCTACTACCGGACGCTCGACGGCGTCTGATCAGCCGCGACCGGGTACGAACGCCCGGACCGCGTGGCATCGCGGGCGCGTTTGACGCCGAAGGATCAGACTGTCCGTCATGGCTCTGGCGTTGCTGACGATGACGATCGCGCAGCTGTTCGACCTGGGGACCTTCATCCGGATGGTCGAGAGGCATGGGCCGGTCGCCGAGCTCAACCCCGTCGCCCATTTCCTCCTCTCCGACTTCGGCCTGCCGTTCGTGGTCGTCGCCAAGATCGTCATGCTGAGCTTCGTGGTCGCGGTGGTCGCGGTCCTCGCCGGGAGAGCGGCGATCGGCCATCCCCGGCTGGTCG